>JAYOXJ010000262.1:4718-5374 GCA_038152725.1 Rhodospirillaceae bacterium | reverse complement strand
TCGCTCGCCGCCGCCGGCCTCACCGGCTTTGAGCTTGTGCTGCCCGCAGGCGAGCGCACCAAGAGCTTCGAATTCCTTGAGCGCGTGGTGCGCTGGCTGCTGGCCACCGGCGTGCAGCGCAACACCACGGTCGTCGCGCTCGGCGGTGGTGTCATCGGCGATTTGACCGGTTTCGCCGCGGCGGTGACGCTGCGTGGCCTCCCCTTCGTCCAGATCCCGACGACGCTGCTGGCCCAGGTTGACAGTTCGGTCGGAGGCAAGACCGCCGTCGATGCGCCCGAAGGCAAGAACCTGGTCGGCGCCTTCCATCAGCCGAGCCTGGTGCTGGCCGACACAGCAGTTCTCGACACCCTTCCCAAGCGCCAGTTGCTGGCCGGCTATGCCGAGGTGGTGAAATACGGCCTGCTCGGCGACCGCGATTTCTTCGAGTGGTGCGAACAGCACGGCGAAGCCGTGATCGCGGGCGACGCCGGCGCGCGCGCCCAGGCGATCGAGGCGTCCTGCCGCGCCAAGGCCGCCATCGTCGCCGAGGACGAATTGGAGACCGGCCGCCGCGCGCTCCTCAACCGCCCTCGCACCGGCGACCAGCCCTGACCCGGGTGGTAATCATCGGACTACATGCTGGGGCAGGGAGACAACTCCGAGCCCGCCAGGCA
>JAYOXJ010000262.1:0-4708 GCA_038152725.1 Rhodospirillaceae bacterium | reverse complement strand
GTCTCTGTCCGAGCCAGGATGTGACGCGGGTGATCCGTCATTTCGAGCGTACCGGCCTGCCGACCACGCTCGCCGGCATCAAGGCTGCGGACTGGACTGCCGAGCGACTGCTCGCCCACATGGGCCGCGACAAGAAGGCCGAGGCCGGCGGATTGACCTTCATCCTGACCAAAGGCATCGGCGAAGCCTTCGTGCAGCGACGTGTGGACGAATCCAAGCTGGTGCCCTATCTGGAAGACCTGCTCGGCACATGACCAAGGCTTTCTCCCGTCCTGGCTGTCACCGGGCGGCTTTCACGCTAAACTACCGCGACCGCCGCGCGCAATGCGCCGGCCCTGGCAACGGAGACCATCCATGACCATGTTGGAAATCATCGGCATCATTTCGCTGCTGCTCGTGCTTTCCGCCTTTTTCTCGGGCTCGGAGACAGCACTTACCGCGGCGTCGCGGCCGGTCATGCACCACATGGAACAGAGCGGCAACCACCGCGCCAAGCTGGTCAACCGGCTGCGCGACAACAACGAACGGCTGATCGGCGCCATCCTGCTCGGCAACAACCTGGTCAACATCCTGGGCTCGGCGCTGGCCACCAGCCTGATGATCGACATGTTCGGCGAGGCCGGTATCGCCTACGCGACCCTCGGCATGACGCTGCTGGTACTGATCTTCGCCGAGGTGCTGCCCAAAACCTATGCCATCAACACCGCCGACCGCATGGCGCTGGCGGTGGCGCCGGCGATCAGCATGCTGGTCGCGGTACTGTCGCCGTTTACGCTGGCGATCAACACAGTCGTGCGCGGCACGCTCAAGATCTTCGGTGCCGACAAGGCCGCCGCCGAGCCGGTGGCGCCGCCGGAAACCGAGCTCAGGGGCGCCATCGAACTGCACGAGGGCGCCGAGGAGGTCGGCCACCACGAACGCGCCATGCTCAGAAGCGTGCTCGACCTGGACGACGTGCAGGTATCCGAGATCATGACCCACCGGCGCGACGTCGTCGCCCTCGACGTCGACACGCCGCCGGCCGAGCTGGTCCGCCTCGCCGTCGACAGCCCGTTCACGCGCATCCCGATCTGGAAGAACGACATCGATAATATCGTCGGCGTGGTCCACGCCAAGGCGTTGCTGCGCAAGGTCGCCGATGCGGCGTCCGATATCGACAAGATCGACATCACCGAACTGGCGACGGCGCCCTGGTTCATCCCCGATCAGACGCAGCTCTTGGACCAACTCCATGCGTTTCGCGAACGGCGCGAGCATTTCGCATTGGTGGTCGACGAGTACGGCAGCTTCCTCGGCATCGTCACCCTGGAAGACATCCTCGAAGAGATCGTCGGCGAGATCGACGACGAGCACGACGATCAGGTTTCCGGCGTCGAACCCGAGGCCGACGGCATCTACCTGATCGACGGGCGGGTCACCATCCGCGACCTCAACCGAGAGTTCGAGTGGGGCCTGCCGGACGAAGAGGCGGCGACCATCGCCGGCCTGGTGCTGCACGAGGCGCGCCGCATCCCCGAAGTCGGCCAGCGTTTCATGTTCCACGGACTACGGTTCGACATCGTCCAGCGCAAGCGCCACCAGATCACCAAAATCAGGGTGACGGCGCCCCGGAAAGCGCCGGCTGCGGCGGATTCCAAGGCCGGCGGCGGCAGTTAAATATTCCTTGCCCCAAAACGATGGAATTGTCGTAACATCGTTGATCCCTAGTGGCGAAACGAGGTGGATTTCATTTTTCGTAAGGCGGGGGACCATGAACCGAAAAATTATTCCAGATATCGTCAAGGCGACCAGCATCTTGACCATGCGGCCGGATGAAACGGCCGAGGACTGCGCCAAGCAGATGGCCGGCAAGAACATCGCCGCCATGATCATCGTCGACAACGCCGGCTTGATCACCGGCATCGTGACCGAACGCGACCTTTGCCAGAAGGTGCTGGCCAAGGGCGGCGACGGCAGCAAAGTGAAACTCGGCGACATCATGACCGAAAATCCGGACACATTGTCGCCGGACGACTCCGCACGCGACGCGCTCGAATTGATGCAGACGCGGAAGTACCGCCATCTGCCGGTGGTCAAGGACGGCAAGTGCCAGGCGGTGGTGTCGGTGCGCGATCTTTATTCGGCGGTCAAGGAAGCGCTCGAACAGGACATCCGCGAGACCCAGGCCTTCGTCTTCGGCGACCGCTACGGGGCTTAATTCGCCTCTACGAAATCGCTTATCGTCCCGCGCCGACGAAGTCGGCGACCATTTTCCCAGTGACGAACACCGTGCCGGTGAAGGTGGCGATCACGTCGGCGCCGCGCGTCACCTCGGCGCGGTAGACCGCCGTCTTCGACGAGCGCGACACCAGCCGTGCCTCCGCGCGGATCACGTCGCCCGGCTTCACCCCCTTGATGAAGGCGATATGCGCGTCGATGGCGACCGAGAGGTTGCCGAGCGAATTGCTGGCGAGGCCAAAAGCCGAGTCGGCGAGCGCGAAGATCACCCCACCATGGCAGCCGCCGAGGAAATTGAGGTGGCGCGTGTCGATGGCCAATTCGACCACGGCGAAATCGTCGCCGCCGTCGACCAGCTTGACGCCGAGATGACGGCCGAGGCCGTCGGCTGCGTTGAGCGCCGGCACGGGCAGCGCCGGCGCGGACGATGGGTTCTGGCTCATGCGGCGATCAGCGGATGGCCGAAGCCCATCTCGTCGCGGAGCCGTCCGCAAATCTCGCCGTTGGTCGCGCCCGCCTCGACCGCTTCGACGATGCGACCGAAGACGTTGTCGTTCTCGTCGGCGGCGGCGCGGCCGAGCGCGTCCAGGGCCTTGGCCACCGCATCCTGCGAACGTTCCTTCTTGAATGCAGCCAGCCGGTCCAACTGCTGCTGCATCAGGTCTGCGGCCGGGCGCGGCAGCGAGGAGACGTTGGTTTCCACATCCTCGACGTACTTGTTGACGCCGACCACGGCCTGTTCGCCGGAATCGATGCGTTCCTGAAAGGCGACGGCGGACTCGCCGATCATCGCCTGCACCAGGCCCTTCTCGCAGGCGGCGAACATGCCGCCGGCGTTCTCGACCTTGGCCATGACCTCGAGGATCTTGGCTTCCATCTCGTTGGTCAGCGTCTCGACGTAATAGGAACCGGCAAGCGGGTCGATGACGTCGACCAGATGCGCCTCGTCGCGAAGGATGTTCTGGGTGGCGACCGCAATCCGCGCGGCGGCTTCGGTCGGGGTCGAGAGAACCTCGTCGTAGCCGTCGGTATGCATCGACTGCAAACCGCCCAGGATGCCGGCAATCGCCTGCGTGGCGACGCGGGCGATGTTGTTCAACGGCTGCTGGCGGGTGAGGTCAACGCCCGAGGTCTGGGCGTGGAACTTGAAGCGGTGCGATCGCGTATCCTTGGCACCGAAGCGGTCCCGCGCGATACGCGCCCAGATGCGCCGGCCGGCGCGGAACTTGGCGACCTCCTCGAAGAACGAAATCGAGATGTCGAAGAAGAAGGTGAACCTGGGCAGGAACTTGTCGGGGTCCATGCCGCGCGCGACGCAATCGTCGGCGAACTGGATCGCGGTCGAGAGCGTGAACGCCATTGCTTCCGCCGGTGTCGCGCCCGACTGCTGCATATGCTGGCCGACGACCGAGACCGGGTTCCAGTTGGGCACGAACTGGTTGGCGTACTGGACGTGATCGACGAACACACGCCGCGCCCCCGAGAGAGCGAGGCGGAAGAACATGTGGTTGGCGACGAAGTGCGAGATGAAATCGCTCTGGTTCGACGTGCCGGTCACCTTGTCCCAAGAAATTCCGCGCCGCTTCGCCACCGCCAGCAGGAAGGCCAGCAGCGTGAACGGCGACGGGTCGTTCAAGGCAATCGACATCTTGTCGATCGGCACGTCGCGGAGGCAGATGTCCATGTCCTCGACGGTGTTGATGGTGGTGCCGCAGGTGCCGAGCAGCACCGGGTCGACCTGATCGATGTCGTAGCCGCGATAGACCGAATTGCACGGGATCACGCTCAGCGCCGAGGCGCCGGCGGCGACGATCTTGCGCATGCGCACGTTGTATTCCTCGGGCGTGGCAAGGCCGATCAACTGGCGCTGCGTCCAGGTGCGGCCGCGGTGCATGGTCGGGTAGATGCCGCGCGTCCAAGGCTCCTGGCCCGGGTAACCCAGGTCTTCCATGTAGCGCTCGCCCGACCAGTCGTCGGGGCCGTAAATCGGCTTGATCTCGATGCCAGAGCGGTTCTCGCGATTGGCGTCGTTCGGCAGCGAGGCATCGTATTCCTGCTGCCAGCGCGCCTTGGCGGCGTCGATCCCGGATTTTTCGTTGTTGGCCATTTTCTCTCTCCCTAGCGTCAGTCGCCGCGCTTCTCAGCGATCAGTTCGGACAGTTTAGCGACGATCTCGTCGCGGCTCGACCCCGGATGGAACACCGCCGCGACGCCTGCGTCGTGGAGCGCCGGCACCTCGTTGTCCGGCACGATGCCGCCCAGCACCACGACGACGTCGTCGAGGCCGGCCTTGCGCATGGCGTCCATCAGTTTCGGCATCAACAGATGGTCGGTGGCCAACGAGCTGACGCCGACCGCGTCGACGTCTTCCTCCATGGCCTGGTTGACCACGGTTTCGATGGCCTGCCAGGGCGCGGTGTAGATCACCTCCATGCCAGCGTCGCGGAGAAAACCGGCGACCAGCCGGGAACCACGGTCGTGACCGTCGAGG
>JAYOXJ010000261.1:0-5378 GCA_038152725.1 Rhodospirillaceae bacterium | reverse complement strand
TGCCGATCAGGTTGGGGATCAGCACCGCGCCCATCGGCCCGGAATAGACCCAGCCGTAGGCGTGGCCGCCGACGGTGCGATAGACCGGACAATGGTTGAGACACGCCCCGCAGCGGATGCAGCGCAGCATCTCGTGGAACTCGGTGCCGATCAGCTCGCTCCGGCCATTGTCCAGCAGCACCACGTGGTATTCGTCGGGACCGTCTAAGTCCCCCTCGCGCCTGGGGCCGGAACAGAACGTGGTGTAGACCGACATCTCCTGGCCGGTGGCGGAGCGCGCCAGTACGCGCAGCACCGTGGTCGCATCCTCCAGTGTGGGGACGATCTTCTCCAGGCTGGCGACGACGATGTGGATCTTCGGCAGCGAATAGGTGAGGTCGGCGTTGCCCTCGTTGGTGACCAGCACGTTGGTGCCGGTCTCCGCGATCAGCATGTTGGCGCCGGTGAGGCCGACGTCGGCGCCGAGGAACTTGGAGCGCAATTGCTCGCGCGCCTCTTCCAAAAGCTTTCTGGGTTCGTCCAGCGGCCGGTCGGGGGCCAACTCGGTATGCGAGGCGCGGAAGGTCTCCTCGACCTGGCCCATGGTGAGGTGGATCGCCGGCGCGATGATGTGGCTCGGCGGCTCGTGGCGAAGCTGGATGATGTATTCGCCGAGATCGGTCTCGACCGGCTGCACGCCGTTCTCTTCGAGGAAATCGTTGATGGCGATCTCCTCGCCGATCATCGACTTCGACTTGGTCACCGTCTTGGCGTCGACGCGCCGGCAAATCTCCAGGATCTTCTCGCGCGCCGCCTGGGCGTCCGTGCACCAGTGCACCTGGCCGCCCTGCTCGGTGACGCGCTCCTCGAAGCGTTCGAGATAGTAATCCAGGTTCTCCAAGACGTGGGTCTTGATCTCGCGCGCGCGGTCGCGGAGATCCTCGAACTCAGGGAGTCGTGCCGCCGCCTCCAGGCGCTTCAGCGGGAAACCGCGGCCGAGCTTGGCGAGCGCCGACTGCAGTTGCGGATTGCGCCGGGCGGCGTAGGCGTTCGACTTGAATTCGCGTGTGGTCGCCTCCATCGCAGCCTCAGCCTTCCCCGTCATCGGCGGCCGCGATCGGCGCCAGATCGCTGTAGCCGGCAAGCACCTCGGCGGCGTGGCGCGCCACCATCTTGGAGCCGCGGCGCTTCAGGCGCCCGGCCATGTTCATCAAACAGCCCAGGTCGCCGGCCAGCACCATGTCGGCGCCGGTCTTCTCCAGATCGTCGATCTTGGCGTCGACCATGCCGGTCGAGACGTCCGGATACTTGACGCAGAAGAGCCCGCCGAAACCGCAGCAGCTCTCGGTCTCCTGGCCCTCGACGATCTCCAGGCCGGCGACGCCGGCGAGCAGTTTCCGCGGCTGCGCCTTGATGCCGAGTTCGCGGAGCCCCGAACAGGAATCGTGATAGGTCGCCTTCGCCGAAAGCGCCGGCATGGCGACCTCGAAGGCGACGACGTCGGCCAAGAACTGCATCAGCTCATGGACGCGGCCGGAGAACTCGGCCGCCTTCGGCGCCCATTCCGCGTCGCTTTCGAACATTTCCGGATAGTGCGTCTTCAGCATGCCGGCGCAGGAACCCGACGGCGCCACGACATAATCGTAGCCCTGGAACGCGGTGATTGTGCGCTTGGCGATGGCACGTGCGTCCATGTCGTCGCCGGAATTGTAGGCGGGCTGGCCGCAGCAGGTCTGCGCGTCCGGAACCTCGACGGTGCAACCGGCGCGTTCGAGCAGTTCGACGGCGGCGAAGCCGACCGCCGGGCGCATCAGATCGACCAGACAGGTGACGAAAAGGGCGACGCGGGGTGCCGGCTTGGAGGTCTCGTTCATGGCGACAGAATGACCGCTTCGCCGTGCCAAGGCAATAATGCTAACGGCGCTTAAGCGCTAGGGGCTGAAGGCGCATCAGCGCTCGGGTACGGCGGGCACCAGCGCGCGCGGCAGCAGCAGGAAATAGTAGCCTTGCTGTTTCATGATTCCGGCCTTGTCGCCAGCCTGGGCACCGTAGCCCCAGAATAGATCGCCGCGCACCGGGCCCTTGATGGCGCTGCCGGTGTCCTGCGCCATCACCAGGCGCCTGAGCGGCTTCGCCGGGCGCGTGCCGGGATCGGTGGTCACCAGCCAGACCGGCACGCCCAAGGGGATGAACGCGCGGTCGACGGCAAGACTGCGGAGCGGGGTCAGCTCCGAGCCCTCGGCACCGATCGGACCCTCGGTCTTCAACACCTTGAAGAACACGAAGGAGCGGTTCTTGCGCATCAGCTTGCGGCCGGCGACCGGGTTCTCGATCATCCAGCGGCGGATCGCCGGCATGGTCACGTCGTTGAGCTTCATGATGCCGGCGGCGACCAACTCGCGGCCGACGGCGGTGTAGCGATGCCCGTTGCGCCCGCCGTAGCCCAAGCGGATGAAGGTACCGTCCGGCAGCACCACCCGGCCAGAGCCCTGGATGTGCAGGAAGAAGGCGTCGATCGGATCGTCGACCCAGAGGATTTCGAGCTGGCGCCCATTGAGCGCGCCGTCCTCGATGGCGGCGCGGTCGAAGTAGGGCACGTACTTGCCGTCGACCAGCCGCCCGGCGATCTGCTCGCCCTTCCACTTGTCGTCGAATTGTCCGAGATCCGCCGGCACGACATCCTTGGGCAGTGAATAGATCGGCACGCTGAAACGTCCGTCCGGCTTCCAAGAACCCCTGAGTTCGGGCTCGTAATAGCCGGTGAAGAGGCCGAAGCGCTCGCCCTCGTCGTAGGCGAGATAGGCCTGAAAGCGGCTTTCGAAGAAGTAGCGCGCGTCGGTGTCGTTGCCGGCGCGCACGCGCTTGGCGTCGGCGCAGATCGGCAGCCAGTCCTTGACCGTGCCCATGACGTCCATGGCACCGACACGGGTCGTGGGCGGCATCGTCTCGAAGCGCGCGCAGGAGCGCAGCAGCGCCGGCAGGGCGTCGGCGTGGCTATCGGCTTTCCAGCCGTCCAAGTCCTCGAAGGGTTTCGGCACCAGGCGGAGGCTCGGCTCCGTCGTTCTCGGCGCCGGCGTCACATTTGGAAAGCCGGGCAGGGCGACACAGCCGGCGAGGCCGGAAATCACCGCCGCCGCGGCGAGGAGCCGCGCCGCCGGCCGCCAACCGGCCGTTATGGCCGGGAGCTCAATCAAGGCTGCGGGTAGCGACCAGCAGCCAGTTGGGATCGGGGGAGCGGGTGTCGCGCGAGAACGTCCAGAAGTCGATGACGTCGGCGACCTCGTTCGGATTGCCGGACGCGATCTGGCCTTCCGCGTCGCGGATGAGGTTGACCTGCTCGCTGACGAACTTGACCGTGACCACGGCGTTCGAAACTTCCAGGTCGGCCTCGACGATGTCGGCGCGGCGGATGCCGACGAGGGTGTCTTCCATGACATGGCCGAGCTTCTCGCGCTCGTCGATGGCGCGGATGAAGTTGCCGAGCACGTCCGGGCTCAACAGGTTCTCGAGCGTGCGGCGGTCGCCGGTGGAATAGGCGCCGAGCACCATTTCGAAGGCGACACGGGCGCCGACCAGGAAGTCCTCGGCGTTGAAGGCGGGATCGGTGGCGCGGATGCGGGCAATGCCCGCGGCCAGGTTGACATCGCCGCCGGCCATGGCGAGCGCCTCGCCGCCGTCGTCGAAGGGCTGGTCGCCCGAACGATCCGGCAGCTGTACGACGTTGCCACCGTCGTCGGTCTTGGTCTTGGCCTCGCCCTTGTTATCGCCCTGGCCGTCCGAACGGAACGGGTCGGAATAGCCGCCCTCGTGGCCGTCGCGCCGCCCGAGCACGTTGCGCAGGCGCAGGATCAGGAACGCCGCGATCATGGCGAACAGGATGATGTCGATGAATTGAATGCCGTTGCCCATGCTTACTCTATGTGAGTGTACCCTGTGTGGCCCGCTCATCGTGGCCGCATGTTTGCGGCGGCCTTCGTTCGCCTACGCACTCCCGCTGCCGAATTTCGCCGATGGGGTGGCGATGGCCGCTGGAGGTCCCTATAAAAGCTAGATAAGCCGTTCCGGCACAAAGGGCAAGCATGGCGCTGTTGATTCTTGTCGTTCTGATCGGCCTGCCGATCATGGAAATCGCGGTTTTCATCGAGGCCGGCGAGCGCATCGGGCTGTGGCCGACGGTCGGTGCCATCCTGGCAACCGCGGTCATCGGCTTGAGCGTAATTCGCATCCAGGGCCTGGCCGTGCTCGACCGCGCCCGCGGCGCCCTGGCCCGCGACGAGTTCCCCGGGCTTGAGTTGTTCGACGGCCTTTGCCTGCTGATCGCCGGCGGATTGCTGATCACGCCGGGATTCATCACCGACAGCTTCGGCTTTCTGCTGTTGATCGTGCCGCTCCGGCGTGCCGTCGGCGCGCTGGTCTGGCGCCACATGCGCACACGCGGCTATGTGGTCAAGACCCAGGGTGAGGGCGCCGACGTCAGCAGCGTCATCATCGAGGGCGAATGCCGCGACGTCTCCGAGCGCGAGACCATCGACCCTAAGCGCCGGCTGGATCGGCCGGCGGAAGGCGGCAGGTCCGACACAGGCGGAAACGGCCGCCCGAACTAGCCGCCCGCTTGCGTAAACGGTTGTTCCGGCCGGCTAACCGTGATAGCCACAAGCGCGTTTCGGCCCGATATTCCAAGCAGGAGAGACATCCATGTCCGATCAATCCCCCGTCGGCGGCGCCGACGCCCAGGCCGCCCGGCCGCCGCTTCAGATCAACGCGCAGTACATCAAGGACCTCTCCTTCGAAGCGCCGACGGCGCCCGGCATCTTTACGGTGATGCAGCAGACGCCGCCGGAAATGACGGTCAGCGTCAACGCGACGACGGCGGAATTCGAGAACAACATTTACGAAGTGGTGCTCGACCTCTCGGTGCACTGCAAGGTCGGCGACGATGTCGCCTTCATCCTGGAGCTGCAGTACGCCGGCCTCTTCACCCTCAACGTCGAGGACAACATCAAGACGCCGGTGCTGTTGATCGAATGCCCGAGGCTGCTGTTCCCGTTCGCCCGCGCCATCCTCGCCAACATTTCGCGCGACGCCGGTTTCCCGCCGATCATGCTCGGCCCGATCGATTTCGCGCAGCTGTTCCAGAACGAGGTCGACAAACAGGCCCAGGCCGCCGGCGCCACCCTCAATCCGGACGAAACGGTATAATATCGCACCGTAGAACGGAATCGTCATGGCCGGGCCAGGTCCGGGCATGACGGCGATGTGCGGCCCGTTTCACGCCTGCCAGACCGGCCCCGATAGTTTCTTCAGAAACGCGGCGTGCGCTTCCAGCTCTTCGGCGCTCGCCGCGTGCGGCCGGGGTTCGCGCCGGGCCCGCGGTGCCGCCCCGGAATCGGACGCCGCCT
>JAYOXJ010000260.1:0-5379 GCA_038152725.1 Rhodospirillaceae bacterium | reverse complement strand
ACGTCCGGCCGTCTTGGGCGAAGCGCGACTTCGTCATGGACCGGGTCCTCGACTGCAAGTGATGCGACGAGGCGCCTGAGCAAGGCGCCTGAACCGCCCCACTGAACCGAAAAGCCCCTACCCCGCCGCTTTCAAGCGCCCGCCGATGCGCACTGGATCGATCGATGCCGCGAGCCCGGTGCGGTCGTCGGTGACGATCAGCGCGGCGCAGAGCGTCGCCTCGCCGTCGGCCGGCTCGAGCCGGGCCTGCGGCAGCTTGGTGGCGAAACGCGCCGAGGCCGCCTGCTTCTTCATGCCGATCACCGAATCGTAGTCGCCGGTCATGCCGAGATCGGTGACGTAGGCGGTGCCGCCCGGCAGCACCTGATGGTCGGCGGTGGGCACGTGGGTATGGGTGCCGACGACGGCCGAGACGCGGCCGTCGAGCACATGGGCGAGCGACTGCTTCTCGCTGGTCGCCTCGCCGTGCAGGTCGACGATGACGGCCTGCACGTTGACGCCGAGCTTGTGCCCGGTGAGCGCCTTCTCGGTGCCGGCGAACGGGTCGTCGAGCGGGTCCATAAAGAGGCGGCACATCGGATTGACCACCAGCACCTTGGCGCCGTTCCTGGCTTCGAAGACGCCCGATCCCCGGCCCGGCGTGCCGGCCGGGTAGTTGAGCGGCCTGAGCAGGCGGGGGTCGCCGTCGATGTAGTTCATGATCTCGCGCTGGTCCCAGACATGGTTGCCGGTGGTGATGACGTCGGTGCCGAGGTCGTAGAACTGCGCGCAGATCTTGTCGGTGATGCCGAAGCCGTGCGCCGCGTTCTCGCCATTGACGACGACGAAATCGAGTTGAAGGCGCTCGCGCAGGCCCGGCAGATACGCCGCCACCGCGTCGCGGCCCGATTTGCCGACCACGTCGCCGACCACTAGGATCCTCATGCCTGCCCCCGGAACCACTGCACGCCGGCCTCCGTCGCCACCGCATCGAGCACGGCGTCGTGGGGGCCGGACGGCACCGCTTTGACGCCCTGACCGGAGAACGCGACGCCGATGGCGAGCACCTTGGGATTGCGCGCGCGCAGGCCGGCGATGGTGCGGTCGTAGAAGCCGCCGCCCCAGCCCATGCGCTGACCCCGTTTGTCGAAGGCCAGCATCGGCACCAACAGAACGTCCGGGTCGACGGCGGCGCCAGCGGCGGGATGGCGGGTCCTGAGCGGCCCGTCGGCGAGCGCGTCGCCCGGCTGCCAGGCGCGGAACTCCAGCGGCTGGCCGTTGGCCATCACCACCGGCAGGGCGCATCGCCAGCCGACCTGCGCCAGGACCGTCATGGTCGGCTGCGGGTCGATCTCGTCGGCGATGGCGAGATAGCCGGTGACCGTGCCGGCCGGCTTGCCGAGAAAGATGCCGTAGATGTTGGCGCCCAGCGCCATCGCGGCGGCTTCGGGCTCAATCGTCTCGACGAATGCCCGCCTGCGGTCGGCGGCCTCCTTGCGGAAGGCCTTCTTGCTGTCGATGAGGTCGGTATCTGCAGTAATCGGACTGGTTCCGTGACGTAAGCATATTGAGTAAGCGGGCGGCGCCACCGGGCCGTCGGCAGCAAAATCCTCCAGGCCTGCGAGTGCAGGTGGGCACCGTGTGTCCGGCCCAAAGGCCGGACAGGGACAGCTCCCTAGAAGGTATCGTTGGCCCCGGGATTAAAAAGCCTAACGCGAACGGCAGCACTCCGCCCTGAGGCGAAGTTAGGAGGCTTGGAGGGTTTCGGCAATATGCTCGATGCGATCGGCCAGATTTTCGATCGCTATCGACAGGCTCTCTTCCTGGTCCATGCGCCGAGCGACACCGTCGCCGCCGCGCGCCACCTTGAGCTCGGAACAGGCGTCCGACAGTTCGTCGGCGATCAGCAGCGACACCATCACCAGCAGCCGGGCATCGCCGACCTGGCCGACGGCGGCGATCAGTTCGCGCACGCGGTTGTCGATGTAGTCGCCCAGGCGCTTGAGATGCGCTTCCTGCCCGTCGTCGCAGGCGATCTGGTATTTGTGTCCGTTGATTTCGACCGAAACCTGCGCCATTCCCCGCGTCCCCCGCCTAAGCCGTTATTCGCCGAGCGACGACTTGAGGCCGGCGATGACCCCGTCGATGCGGCCGGCGACCTGCTCGTTGACGCGTTTGAGGTCGGCGTTCTTGACCCGCATCCTTTCGAGTTGCGTCTGCAGCTCGGCGATCTGCGCACTGGCCTCGGCCAGCGCGCTGTTTACCTCGCTGGACGGCACCGGCGCGGGGCGCAAAGCCAGCGCGGCTTCCAGCTTGGCCACGGCGGCATCCAAGCGGCCACGCGCCTGCTCGACGCGCGACGGTTTCTGCAATGCGGTGTTTTGCGCCAAGTTCCCAGTCCTCCGGCAGCAGCGAATCGCTGCGGTCCAGAATAGGCGCAACGATTCAACGGCGTCAACTGAAACCGCAGGAATCGCCCGTAAAACAATGATTCTAGGACTGTTTTGAGTTTTCCACAGGCTGTTCGACCGGTTCCGGGCAGAATCTCGTTGACGAATCGCCGCTTTCGACCGAAGTTGCCGCCGGCCGCCTCGAAGTGGCAGGGACGGCCGTCGATCGGCAAGCTCTGAGGAGGAAAATCATGGCAGTTCGTGTGGCAATTAACGGTTTCGGTCGTATCGGCCGTCTGGTGCTGCGCGCGATCCTGGAATCGCGGCGCAATGACGTGCAGGTGGTCGGCATCAACGACTTGGGTTCGCCCGAGATGAACGCGCACCTCCTCAAGTACGACAGCGTGCACGGCGTGCTCGGCCAGGACGTCAGCGTCAAGGGCGACGTCATGCATGTCGGCGCCGGCCCGATCAAGGTGACCGCCGAGCGCGACCCGACCAAGCTGCCGTGGAAGGAACTCGGCGTCGACGTCGCCATGGAGTGCACCGGCATCTTCACCGACCGCGACAAGGCCGCCCTGCATCTGACGGCGGGCGCCGGCAAGGTGCTGATCTCGGCCCCTGGCGGCAACGCCGACAACACCATCGTCTTCGGCGTCAACCACGAGACCCTGAAGGCCGACCACACCGTCGTTTCCAACGCGTCCTGCACCACCAATTGCCTGGCGCCGGTCGCCGACGTGCTGAACAAGGCGGTCGGCATCGAAAAGGGCTTCATGACCACGGTGCACTCGTACACCGGCGACCAGCCCGTGCTCGATACCCTGCACAAGGACCCGCGCCGGGCCCGCGCCGCGGCGCAGTCGATGATCCCGACCTCGACCGGCGCGGCCAAGGCCGTCGGCCTGGTGCTGCCGGAACTGAAGGGCAAGCTCGACGGGACTTCGGTCCGCGTGCCGACCCCCAACGTCTCGCTGATCGACCTCACATTCGTGGCCTCCCGCAACACCACGGCCGAGGAAGTCAACGCCGCCATCAAGGAAGCCGCCGACGGCCGGCTCAAGGGCGTGCTCGCCTACACCGAGGCGCCGCTGGTCTCCATCGACTTCAACCACAATCCGGCGAGTTCCAGCTTCGATGCCACCCAGACCCAGGTCATGGGCGGCAACTTCGTTCGCGTGCTCTCCTGGTACGACAACGAATGGGGCTTCTCCAACCGCATGTCCGACACCGCCGTGGTGCTGGCCGGCGTGCGCTGAGCCGCCACCCGATCTCGCCAGCGATGGCAAACGCGCGACCCCGCCGGCGGCCCAGCCTCCGGCGGGGTTTTTGCGGCCCGCGGATCAGGTTAGAATACCGTCATGTCGAATGACTTAACTGAAATCGAATTAATTATCGCGCACGATACCGCGTCCGCGCGCCAGGCCCTCGAAGCCGCCCTCAAGGCCGGCCGCCGCGTGCTGCTGGCGAGCCCGCCGGAAACCAGCGCCGCCATGGGCCCCGGCATGTTCGCCGAGTGCATCGACGCGGCCAAGGCCGGGCTCGAACAGGCCTTCGCCGGCGCCGTGTTCGACTGCGGCGATGCCGCCGGCCTCGCCATGGCCGCACTCCGCCGCGGCGGCATGGACGTGGTCAGCGATCTTGCCGGCGACGCCCGGGCCAAGATCGAGGAACTGGCCCGCGCGCAAGGCCGGCGCGCCTGGCGCCGGGCGAAACTGGAGGTATTGGCGTGAAAGCACCCGATTGCCGCATATACCTGATCACGCCGCCGATGATCGATCCCGTCCCCTTCGCGGAGCAGCTCGTTGCCGCGCTCGATGCCGGCGACGTCGCCGCCCTGCAACTGCGCCTGAAGGATGTCGACGACGATACCATCCGCCGCGCCGCGGACGCGTTGCTGCCGGTCTGCCTGGGAAAGGGCGTGCCCTTGATCATGAACGACCGCCCCGACCTCGCGGCCGAGACCGGATGCGCCGGCGTCCACGTCGGCCAGCAGGATGCCGCCTACGCCGAGGCGCGCCGCATCGTCGGCGAGCAGGCCATCGTCGGCGTCACCTGCCATGCATCGCGCCATCTCGCCATGACGGCGGCCGACGACGGCGCCGACTACGTCGCCTTCGGTGCCTTTTACCCGACCGCCACCAAGGAAGCCAAGCACAAGGCCGATCCGGAAATCCTCGACTGGTGGCAGGAACTGTTCGAGATCCCCTGCGTCGCCATCGGCGGCATCACGCCTGAGAACGGCGCGGCACTGGTTCAGGCCGGGGCCGACTTCCTGGCCGTCGTCGGCGCGGTCTGGAACCACCCCGATGGCCCCGCCGCCGGGGTCAAGGCGCTGAACGCCATGATCGCGGGCGCCTGAGGTCCGCGCCCGCGATATTGCCTAGGGCCGGGCAAGCTGATAGAACCCGCCGCACTCCCAATTCCCCACCACTTTTCTGGGAACAGAAGCCATGAAAATCGACGGCAACGCCATCCGCGTCGGGATGGTGATCGAACACAAGGGCGGGCTCTGGCGCGCAGTCAAAACGCAGCACACCCAGCCCGGTAAGGGCGGCGCCTACCTGCAGGTCGAGCTCAAGGAAGTGCGCACCGGCACCAAGCTGAACGAACGCTTCCGCTCGTCGGAGAAGGTCGAGCGCGCCACGCTTGAGCAGCGCGAATACCAGTACCTTTACCCGGACGGCGACAGCTTCACCTTCATGGACAACGAAACCTACGAGCAGATCACGTTGAGCGCCGAGTTCATCGGTGAAGATCAGGTGCCGTTCCTGCAGGACGGCATGGAGGTGACCATCGAGTCGCATGAAGGCTCGCCGATCGGCGTGCAGCTCCCCGACACGGTGATCTGCGAGGTGGTCGAGGCCGATGCGGTGGTCAAGGGCCAGACCGCGTCGTCGTCGTTCAAGCCCGCCGTTCTGGATAACGGCGTCAAGGTTCTGGTGCCGCCGCATATCGAGGCCGGCACCCGCATCGTCGTCAAAACCGCCGACGCCACCTACGTCGAACG
>JAYOXJ010000259.1:0-5391 GCA_038152725.1 Rhodospirillaceae bacterium | reverse complement strand
CATAGAGTATTCCTAGAGATACCGCCGGGACCATATAGAGCAAAATTCGGGAGATACACACGGGTACAGAAATGCCTGTACGGCATGAAACAGGCAGCCCGAGAATTCTATTTGACAATGCATGAGTGTCTGACTGCTGCCGGTTTTGACCGGTGTCTGGTTGATCCTGCTTTATATGCTAAAGTGAGTGATGGAGAGGTAGTAATGAAAGTGGGGGTGCATGTCGATGACACCCTCATGATTTATGATGATGATGAAGCTCTGCATAACTTGGTAAAACACATGGAGAATTTTTATGGCACTGACAATGTGAAGGTAGACTTGCGACCTGATACATTTTTAGGAATTGGGCTGATCTATAGCGATGATGGAGCAATTGGCCTGTGCCAAAGTGGGTACATTGAGAAGATGACGAACACGTATACTACTGTTCTGGGTGACAGGGAGGAAAAGTATCCTCATGATAGAAATGGTTTCAAGGTATTAGTTGATGGGAAGAAAGGAGAGGTATTGAGTGATCATATGGTGACTAAATATAATGAATTGATCGGTTCGTTGGGATACGCAGCAGTGACTCGATTTGACATTCAAGCAGAATTGTCGTATTGTCGGTCACGACTGAAGAATCCGAATTATGGGGACTGGTGTAGAGGATTACGAATACTTCGCTATCTACGAAGTACAAAAGACAATGTGCTATGGTATGCAGGTCCACCGGTGAATGAATCATTGGAAGAGAAAAGAATGCGAAATATTTTATGGTGTACTTCAGATGCTTCGTGGAATGGTCATGTTGATGGAAGAGGGCAGTCAGGATACACTATTTCTTTTGGGTGCTTTCAGCCACCTTTTATTACCTACGCTGGAAAGCAATCTAGCATAGCCTTGTCTTCGGCAGATGCAGAATATTTGGTTTATGGGGAACTAGTGGCTGAGCTTGATTGGTTTACGCAAGTTATCTCATTTTTAAAGGTGAGTTTGACAGATGTACACATTGAGACAGATAGTATGAGTGCTTTTAAATTGTCCAACATGGCTTTTGTAGGAAAAGGTGTTAGGCATAATAATCCTAAATGTCATCGATTTCGAGATGCGGTTTTGTCGGGTAGGGTGAAGATGTTTTATCGTGAGACATTCAATTTGTGGGCAGATATTTTGACTAAGCCAGTGATGGGTGATCAATTTGTCAAGTTGCGAGAGTGGATAAGATGTGGTATTCTGCCTGGGCTTAGACCGCTTCTTCCCGAGCAACCCTTGGATCTGGAAAAGGTACAAAATCTTGTTGACGAGGATGAGTGAGAGGACGTGATCAACATAGTACGCGGTTGTACTATTTTGATAAGGGGTGTGTTATGATTATAGTTAAAAGGGGGTCTGTACAGACCGACAGTTGTGATCGGTATTTACAGACATATAATATTATGTAAAAGTATTGTGGCGAAGATGACAGATTAGGACAACAAATAATGGGTGGTGAGAGAAACATTTTGTTTTGTAATCTTCGCTGCAGCGATTCTTAAGCATAAAAACCAAACGAGTTACTGTTGGGTTGTTATTTAAAACCGCCTGGCGAGTGTTCCTTCGCACGAGGCCTTCATAATTATTGTCCAGAGATTGACCGGTTCCATATTGGATATCTCTACGGTATAGTTATCAGGCTCCCATCCTTGGGAGAGGCAAACATAAGCATACAACCTCTCTGTGATTATTGCATTATACCTGCTATAATCCATCACATAAGCATTAAAGATTCCATCTTGCATTGTATATTTTTCCACTTTCCCTTGATAGATCTTCCTGTCCATCTTTACATGGTCCATAATATCTTCATCAGAGAAGATCGGCCACACAGCAAAATCGCCTTCATTTGCGATTCTGCACGCTTCCTCGACGGCCGCCAGCAGCTGCGTGCCCCTACGGCCTAATACCGCTTCAGTGGGATACATGACATAAGTTTTTCCTTCAAGCTTTTTCACTTCGATCAGTCCATTTAGCATATTTACATCACTCTCTATTTCGAAATCATGCAATTTTATAATCTGGTCGAATTGCTTAGACATTTTCCTCTTCTGAGGCATGAATGTAGTTCCCACCTTTGCAACTCCTCTGGTGCAACCGAACACCTTTGAGGCCGTTGCCGAAATCCTGTCATTCGACAGCAGTTGTGCTTTTATAGCTCCCAACTGTGACGCCCGGCCCGCCGCGTAGACAGCTTTATCTTCCGCTGTCTCCAAGAGGCTGGGAACGTCGAGCCGCTCGAACGCTCGAGCAGCTGTTTCCCCTTTCTTCAAAGTCATCTTTTCTTTTGTCTATGAAGAATTATCTAATTTATGCGAATGTAAGTAAGCTGACCAATTAAGTGCTATTTACTAGGTAAATTAGTGCTTAAATATTGGGAAAACAATTATAATTTACGCACTACCTCACATTATTTCGCTATATTATGTTGTCCCGACCCTTACTAAAGTATTCCTGTCGGTCACACCATTGCACACCCCTTATTCTAATCCACAATCTTGTGAGTTATAATCAACTGCGGAATAGAACAAAAAAAAAACTTCCAAAAAAATAAGAGTGCACTCGGTTTCTCAACCATCCTAATCTCCCATTAGGTGTTGTTCCTTTTCTTCAAGCATGGGAAGAATTGTATCCGCTGGGCGGTCCTCAGGCAGCAATCCATTTCTGATCTGTCCACACAATCGTTTGAATGTATCTCCTGTTACTGGTTTTGTCAGCACGTCCGCCCACAGTTCTGACGTCTTTCTGTACTTCATCCTAACCTTCTTATTCATAACTGCATCCTTGAAATAATGATACTTCGTGCTCAAATGTCTGACTCCCTTCCCCACAAATGACATAGACGCCAACCTAATTGCCGAAACACTGTCAGTCTCCACTATCACTTCTGATACTTCTACTTCTAAGAATTTTAATACGTGACGAAGCCATTCCACCTCTATCATGAGTTTTCCATAGACTTGATACTCAGCTTCAGCTGACGATGTTGCAACTGTTTTCTGTTTTCCAGAATAAGTTATAAATGGTGGCTGAAATACTCCATAAGAAATTGTGTACCCCGATTGTCCCTTCCCATCAGCATGAGCATTCCACGATGCGTCGCTTGTGCACCATAATGTGGTTCTGTTTACCATTTCTTCGGGTGTCTCATTGCTTGACTTCCCCGCAAATCGTATCGCCGACTGCGCTGTATCTCTTAGATACCTCAGCATTCTCAGGCCTCGGTCCCAGTCTCCTCGAGTTGCATTCTTCAATCGCGTTCGAAGGTACCCTAGCTCGGCTTGTATTTCGAACCTAGTAAAAACTGCATACCCAAGCGATCCTATCAATTCATTGTACTCGCCCAGCTCCTTTTCACTCAAGGCCACGCTCTTCGGCCCATCTTCATGCACATCATATCCTTTCACGTCATGGGGATATATTTCGCTTCTTCCGGACATATGTTCATTCGTCAGAAAAGTGGCACACATCTTCTCAATATAGCCCTCTTGCGAGAGTGATATCTCCCCTCCAACTCCATAATTGATACTGATTCCCAGGAACGTCTTAGGTTGTAAATCCACCTTCACATTGTCATTGCCAAAATATTCCCTCAAATGGTTCAGTACCTCTTCAAGTGCACCATCATCCTTGTAGCACATCAAGGTATCGTCAACGAACAGCCCCATTTTCATTACTATGTTTCCTTCGTTGTCCTTCTTCTTGAATAATGCTGGATCGTGTAGACACTGTTCAAAACCTCCCGATAATAGACACTCATGGAAAAGGTTAAAGAACTCCCTTGACGCTTGTTTCATGCCATATAGGCAGCGCATAACCTGTGTATACCTCCCAAACCTTTCTCTGTAAGGTCCCTTGGGGAGTTCAATATACACCTTGTGATTCATAGGAGTCAAGGTAAATGCTCCCACAATATCCGTGGAGGCTACCTTCTCCCCTCTTGAAGCTGCCTGTTGTAGCAAGAACTTCGCCGACGCTACTGACAGTGTCGGTGATTCTGTCCTGTCGTAGGTCGCTTCATGTTGCTTTGATCCATCAACCACCATGCGCGCCTTACATTTGATGAATTCCATTCCCGAGTCGTACTTGTCGACCACGAAATTAAAACATTTCATCGTAGTTTTCTTGCACTCCTCTGGAATATCTGCCCAGGCCACTGGCGATGACAGCACTCCATTCTTCTCGAACTGTGCAATCTCCGTATTGATTGCTTCAGTTGCCTCCCTTGACCTCTCGCTTTGAGGATTCACAGCCTTGTACGCCGATCTTTGGTTTAATGTGATAAGACATTTAATCTTCTCATCATCAACCTTTTGTTGGCCTTCGGAGCTGTCTATCACTCCCCAGTGTATGTCTCCAGTATCATCCTTCACCAGGTATTTAGGTACATTGCCTTCATCTTGAATTACAATGACCTTCACATCGGGGCGCACTGATGGTAATCGCAATGCGCCAGAATTCGTCTCTGCCTCCTCGTCCACTGATTCGGTGCAAGCTGATGGACTCACCGACGCGTCATTTCCCAATACTGCCACATTACAATTAATCTCTAGCGAGGGAATCGAACCCTCAATTATGTTACCACACCTAGAGTTATCGAGTTGTTGCATTTGTTGGCTTTGCCGCGTCCACTCTTCATTGGCCGTACCTTCCGATTCACCTAGCTGTTGCCACAGACAGCTCTTGTTCAATCTCCTCGACGCCTCTCTTCCCGTGAACCGTCTGAGTTCCTTCGGGGTTTTCGAAACTACCCAAGTGTAGGGAACTTTCTCGCCTTCACGCCCCTCTAGGAATATCACATCCATTCTATTTTCCGCTGGGTAGTTCGTAATTACCCGAGCCGGAAATAAAGCATCTCCTCCCTTGTACCGCACTGCCACATCTTCTCCCACTCCCAACTCGGCCACTGGCCTCATCTCCTCCATCTCCACTTCTACTCCCGACGTGACTATCTCTTTATCCGAAGAAGGAATCGAACCTTCCTCGGTGGTCAAAGATCCCGAGTCACCAGATTCGGATGTCCTTTTCCATAGTGAAGATGTCTTGCGCTGTACCTTGGTCCCCGGATGAGTTTTCTGGTATTGCTTTACAGCGATAGCTCCTCGCTTGAAGTCTTCAGGTAAATCTAATTGTTCCGAAAGACTAAGAGCCATTCTGAACCCTGCTGACCCCACATCTCTCAACCACGCAAAAGGTATTGTCTTCGCCGCATTTGCG
Source organism: Rhodospirillaceae bacterium (assembly GCA_038152725.1). Classification (GTDB taxonomy): domain Bacteria; phylum Pseudomonadota; class Alphaproteobacteria; order Rhodospirillales; family Casp-alpha2; genus TMED8. The sequence goes on along the minus strand of JAYOXJ010000259.1, from coordinate 156 downwards.
GCGTTGATCCTCTCGAAGTCCCTTCTCACCACTACTCGGCCCGTTCTGAAGCTCATGAATAATCTCCCAGTTCCCATAAGATCTGCAAATCCTAGCAGAAGCCCCAGTTCTCCTCCAGAAGGATCACCCCTTTGTCGGGCGAGTCTTTCCTCACCA
>JAYOXJ010000258.1:3382-5395 GCA_038152725.1 Rhodospirillaceae bacterium | reverse complement strand
GGCCAAGGCGCCGCCCATCTGCGCCAGCGCCTGGCGGCGCTGCGCCGCGGTCTCCGCGGCGACCAGGTCGGCGACCCCCTCGGCGGCGGTCAGGTCGAGCTTGCCGTTGAGGAACCCGCGCCGGGTGAATTCGCCCGGCTCGGCCATGCGAAGCCCGGGCTGGGCGGCCAAGGCCGCGAGCACGCCGGCTACCACCGCCGGTCCGCCGTGCAGGTGCAGTTCGACGACGTCCTCACCGGTGAAACTGGCCGGGCCGGGGAAATAGATGGCGAGGCCCTGGTCGAGAAGCTCAGCCGTCGCCGGGTCCCGGAGATCGACCCGCTGGGCCCGGCGCACCGAGAGATCGCGGCCAGAAAGTGCCCGCGCGGCATTGATCGATTCGGCTCCGGAAAGGCGCACCACGGCAATGCCGGCGCGTCCGCGCGCGGTCGCCAGGGCATATATCGTTTCCGGGTTCATTGCCGACTCGCAATTATTGCCCTACAAAATATAGGGTCTATCAGTCACTAGGCATCAACATCAGGTCTTTGACCCGGCCGCCGCCCTTAACGTGGTCGAGCAGGATGCGGTCGGCGTCGGCCATCGATTCGCATTTGTACCAAATGCCCTCGGGGTAGATCACCACGCAGGGGCCGAGCTCGCAGCGGTCGAGGCAGCCGGCGGAATTGATTCGGACCCGTTTGATCCCCAGTTCCTTTGCCCGCGCCTTCATGTAGTTGCGGATCTTCTCCGAGCCCTTGGCCTTGCAGCAACCGCGCGGATGGCCGTCGGGGCGTTCGTTGGTGCAGAAGAAGACATGGCGGTCGTAAAACGCCGCCGGATCGTCGGCATGGTTGGTCATGGATTCGGTTCCGTCCCGGTTATTCCTTGTCGTCGCTCTCGCCGGCGCGCTGCATCATCTGGCCCCAGAACGCCTTTTGCATCTGCTCCCAGCCCTGAATGCCGGCCGGGAACCAGGTCTTAAACAGCGTTTCCGGGTCCATGGCATCGAGGTTGGAGCGCATGCGCTTTTCCAGTTCCGCGACCATGGCATCCTGCATCGGCTTGATGTCGGGCAGGCCGAGGAACGTGCGGGCTTCCTCCGGCGTGCAGTCGATGTTGACGGTTACCTTCATCTACAAAATCCCTTCCCCAGCCCATACCCGGCCTTAAATTGGGGTTGTTTTGCGGCACCCCTGCCCCAAACTAAGCCATCCCGGCAGAACGCACAACGCGCCATGACAGCGCGCATTTAACGCGTCCGCCGGGGGACCCGACAGGAGCGAGGCCGAACGTGAGCGACGGACAGAACCGGCTCGGGCTGGAAACCAGCCCCTATCTGCTGCAGCACAAGGACAACCCGGTGCACTGGTGGCCGTGGTCGGACGAGGCCATGAGCGAGGCCCGCGCACAGGGAAAGCCCATCTTGCTTTCCGTCGGCTACGCCGCCTGCCACTGGTGCCATGTGATGGCGCACGAGAGCTTCGAGGACGAGGCGACGGCGGCGCTGATGAACGAGCTCTTCATCAACGTCAAGGTCGACCGCGAGGAACGCCCCGACGTCGACGCACTCTACCAGGCGGCGCTGCAGATGATGGGCGAACAGGGCGGCTGGCCGCTCACCATGTTCGTGACGCCGAAGGGCGAACCGTTCTGGGGCGGCACCTACTTCCCGCCGACGGCGCGCTACGGCCGGCCCGGTTTCAGGGACGTGCTCAAGTCCATCGCCACCGCCTACGCAGAGCGCCGAGACCAGATCGACACCTCCACCAAGCAGCTGAAGGAGGGTCTCCAGCGCCTCTCCAAACCGGAAGGCGGCGGCAACCTCACCATGGCCATCGTCGACAAGGCGGCCTCCACCCTGCTGCACCACATCGACCCGATCACCGGCGGCACCATGGGTGCGCCCAAGTTCCCGCAGCCGTCGCTGCACATGCTTTTGTGGCGCGCGCACCGGCGCTTAGGCGCGAGCATGTTCCGCGAGGCCGTCACGCTCAGCCTCGACCACATGTGCCAGGGCGGCATCTACGATCA
>JAYOXJ010000258.1:2044-3282 GCA_038152725.1 Rhodospirillaceae bacterium | reverse complement strand
CGCGACGACAAGGTGCTGGCCGACTGGAACGGCCTGATGATCTCGGCGCTCTGCCGCGCCGCGGTGATGTTCGAGCGCGCCAACTGGCTCAAGGCCGCCGAGGACGCCTTCACGTTCGTACTCGATTTCATGGACGCCGACGCGCGGCGTCTGTTCCATAGCTGGTGCGACCGGAGCGCGCGCCATCCCGGCGTGCTGGAAGACTACGCCAACATGAGCCGCGCCGCGCTCTCGCTCTACGAGGTCACCGCCAACCCCCTCTATCTCGAACGCGCCGAGGGCTGGACCGAGATCGCCGACAATTATTTCTGGGATGCAGCCTCCGGTGGCTACTTCATGAGCCCGAGCGACTCGAGCGATCTAATCATGCGCACCAAGCCGATGCACGACAACGCGACGCCGCCCGGCAACGGCACCATGGCGGGCGTGCTGGCGAAGCTCTATCACCTCACCGGGCGCGAGCATTACCGCGAGCGCTTCGATGCGCTCGTCGCCGCGCTGGTTCCGGCCGACTTCAAGCACGTCGAACACCAGAGCACCCTCCTGATGGCGTTCGAACTGATGGCCCAGGGCGTGCAGATCGTCATCGTCGGCGACGATCAATCTCAAGGTTTGCCATCTGGTCTTCCGGGCGGCCTCACCCTGGCGGCATTGAAGGCGGCACCGCCGGCGAGCGTTCTGCTCCGCGTCGCCGACGGCGCCAAACTGCCCGACGGCCATCCGGCCACCGGCAAGCAGGCCCAAGGCGGCAAGCCGACCGCCTACGTCTGCGTCGGCCAGACCTGTTCGCTGCCGATCGCCGACGCCGACGAATTGACCGCGCGCTTAAGCGAACGCTGACATGAAATTGAAGGAACCGGCCGCTAAGCTTGGGCGCGCCGGAACGCAACTTAAACACGAGACCGCAACACATAATCGGGAGGACGTCATGAGCAAGACCGCGAGCCGCACGACTGAGGGTCGGGGCCGGCTTTACGATTCCGTGGTCGACACCATCGGCAACACGCCGGCGATCCGCGTCGGCCGCTTGGCACCCAAGGGCGTCGACATCTACGTCAAGGCGGAGTTCTTCAACCCCGCCGCCTCGGTGAAGGACCGCCTCGCCATCTCCATCATCGAAGAGGCCGAGCGCCGCGGTGAGCTGAAGCCGGGCCAGACCGTCGTCGAGGCGACCAGCGGCAACACCGGCATCGGCCTTGCCATGGTCTGCGCCGCCAAGGGCTATCCCCTGGTGGTCA
>JAYOXJ010000258.1:0-1921 GCA_038152725.1 Rhodospirillaceae bacterium | reverse complement strand
CGACAGCTTCTCGATCGAGCGCAGAAAGCTGATGCGCTTCCTCGGCGCCAAGGTGGTCCTCACACCGCGCGCGCAGAAGGGCTTCGGCATGTACAACAAGGCGGTCGAGCTCGCGAAGAAGAACGGCTGGTTCCTGGCGCATCAGTTCGAGACCGCCGACAACGCCACCGTGCACGAGAACACCACTGCGCGCGAGATCCTCGCCGACTTCGACGGCAAAAAACTCGACTACTGGGTCACCGGCTACGGCACCGGCGGCACCGTCACCGGCGTCGCCCGCGCGCTCCGGAAAGCACGCCCCGAAACCAAGATCATCCTGAGCGAGCCGGCCAACGCCCAGCTCGTCGGCAGCGGCACCGCGCAGGACCGCAATGCCGACGGCTCGCCCGCCGTCAGCCACGCCGCTTTCGAGCCGCATCCGATCCAGGGCTGGACGCCGGACTTCATCCCGCTGGTGCTGCAGGAAGCCATCGACAAGAAATATTTCGACGAATTGATCCCGGTGCCCGGTCCGGTCGGTATCGAATGGGCGCGGAAGCTCGCCGCACAAGAAGGCATCATGACCGGTGTCTCGGGCGGCTCGACTTTCGCCATCGCGATGCAGATCGCCGAGAAGGCCAAACCGGGCACGACCATCCTCGCCATGCTGCCCGACACCTCGGAGCGCTATCTCTCCTCGCCGTTGTTCAAAGGCATCCCCGAGGACATGACCGAGGAAGAAGTGGCGCTCTCGAAATCGACGCCGGGCTATCAGATGGGCTGACGGCGACAGCCGGAAAATTCCCGTATGTGGAAAGCCCGGCCTATGTGACAATCGCCCGAAGCCGGCTGCCGCCCGCATTTAGACGGGCGCGGCCGGGTACGGGAGGCTTACCATGAACGCCAACGTGAGCTGGACGAGTTTCCCCTCGCCGGTCGGCACGCTCACCGTCTTCGCCGTCAACAACCGCCTGACCGCCATCGAGTGGGGCCGCGCCCCGGCCTGCCCGAGGGACGCCGTGCCGCTGCTGGAAGACGTGCGCCGGCAGTTGGACCAATACTTCGACGGCAAGCGCGAGAATTTCGATCTGCCGCTGGCGCCCGCCGGCGGCGATTTCCAGTTGAGCGTATGGCGCGCCATGTGCGACATCCCCTATGGCGCGACCCGCACCTACGGCGATCTCGCGGACGCGCTCGACAACTCGGCCCGCGCCGTCGGCACCGCCTGCGGCAAGAACCCGATCCCCATCGTCATCCCGTGCCACCGCGTCGTCGGCGCCAAGGGCAAGCTCACCGGCTATTCCGGCGGCGCCGGCGTCGAGACCAAGGCCTATCTCTTGAGGCTTGAGGGCAATAGCTTGGTGTAAACCGGCCCAATCAGCTCCCACGAACACCGCCACGCATCCTCCCTTTGCCGATAGATCGGTTTCCCATATCTCTCTATAGTTGATCCCGTTTAATTGATTTCTGGGAGAATTCCGTCATGGCCTGGTTGAGCAAAACGAAATCCCTGACCATCACACAGACCACCGATCACAAATGCACGACGCCCGGCACCATCGGCCAGGCACCTGCGCAAACAAACATTTCATTCACGCCGTTCGATCTCTTTGGTGCCGCCGCACGATGCAGCCATCTGCATTACGTCGACCCGACCGCCGTAACACCGGAATCATTAATAGCTAAGGCGCTGATCGAACATTACGTCGATGACACGAGTACAGATTTCTCGATCCTTTCAACGGCGGATAAACTCAAGGATTTCGTCAAGAGTTCCTTCGTCGGAACGGTCGCCGCCGCCGTATCCTACCTGACCATGATCCGAAACGGTTACCAATGGACGGACCACTTCGAGAATGTCACGGGTGGAAATTCCGGCGTCACCCGCGCGCCGGATTTCGTTTTCGCCGGGCAAGGCAAGGGGCACCCGCTGGTCGAGTCG
>JAYOXJ010000257.1:0-5425 GCA_038152725.1 Rhodospirillaceae bacterium | reverse complement strand
TTCACAAGAGACGTGGATGCCCGGATCGAGTCCGGGCATGACACTGTGGTAGGTGCTATCAGATGTCGCGGTGCAGACCGCCGGCGATCGGCGCTGCGGTCTCGGGCGCGGCTTCTGATTCCCGGGCGGCCTCGGCCAGACGGGCCGGATCGAATTCATGTAGATAGCTTCTGAAGGTTTCCGCCGCCGCCGGCCAGGAACGCGCGCGGGCGAAGGCGACGCAGGCGTCGCGATCGAGCGTCAGCGCGCGGGCGACGGCGCGGCCGAGATCGAGGTCCAAGGCGCCGACCGCCGGATCGGTGATCACGTCCTGCGGCCCCATCACCGGATAGGCCGCCACCGGCACGCCGCAGGCGAGCGCTTCCAGCATCACCAGACCGAAGGTGTCGGTCTGGCTCGGAAACACGAACACGTCGGCGGCGTTGTAGTAACTGGCAAGATCGGGCCCGTGCTTGGCACCGACGAACACCGCGTCCGGATAGCGCCGTTTCAGGCTGTCGATCATCGGACCGTCACCGACCACCAGCTTGGTGCCGGGATGATCGAGCTCGAGGAAGGCCTCGATGTTCTTCTCCACCGCCAGGCGCCCGACGTAGAGCAGCACCGGACCTTTATTGCGATCGAGGCCGGGAACCGCCGCCTTGGGGCCGGGCTTGAACAGATCTACGTCGACGCCGCGCCCCCACAGCCGCACGTTCTTGAAGCCGCGAGCTTGAAGGTTCTCGACCACCGTCGGCGTCGGCGCCATGACCACGCTGGAGCGACCATGGAACCAGCGCATGCCGGGATAGATCCAGTCGGCCGGAATGCGGAAGCGCGCCTCGACGTATTCGGGGAAACGGGTGTGGAAGGCGGTGGTGAACGGCAGCCCGCGGCTCAGGCAGAAGCGACGTGCCGCCATGCCGAGCGGGCCTTCGGTGGCGATGTGGATGGCGCAGGGCAGGAACCGAACGACGACCTTGGCGACGTCGCCGGGGCCTGCCAGCGCCAGCCTGATCTCCGGATAGGTCGGGCACGGCACCGACTTGAAACCGTCGGGCGCCAGCATGTGCACCTCGTCGCCGATGGCAATCAGTTGGTCGCGCATGGCCGTCAACGTGCGCACCACGCCGTTGATCTGCGGATACCAGGCGTCGGTGACGATCAGTATGCGCACGCGACCGCCGTCGATTGCGGTTGGGTGATGGCTTCCGGCTCGGCCCAGTGGAGCAGTTCGAGGCGGCCGTCGAAGTGTTCGACCAGCGCCGAGCAGCTTCCCACCCAGTCGCCGTCGTTGCAGTAGAGCACGCCGTCGATGTCGCGCATCTCGGCGTGGTGGATGTGGCCGCACACGACGCCGTCGACGCCTTCCTCGAAGGCGGCGCGGGCGACGGCGGTCTCGTATTCGGCGATGTACTTGACCGCGTTCTTGACCTTGAACTTCAGGTAGGCCGAGAGCGACCAGTAGGGCCGGCCGAGTTTCTGGCGCACCTTGTTGAACCAGTTGTTGAGCGCCAACAGCAGCGTGTAGGCGCCGTCGCCCAAGACCGCCAGCCACTTGGCGTAGCGCACGACCACGTCGAACTGGTCGCCGTGCAGCACCAACAGGCGCTTGCCGGCGGCGGTCTCGTGGATCAGCCGGTCCATGACCGCGACGCCGCCGAACTGGTGCTCGGTGTATTCGCGCGCGAACTCGTCGTGGTTGCCGGGGATGAACACCACGTTGGTGCCCTTGCGCGCCTTGCGCAGGATCTTCTGCACCACGTCGTTGTGTTCCTGCGGCCAATACCAGGAGCGCTTCAGCCGCCAGCCGTCGATGATGTCGCCGACCAGATAGAGGTTGTCGCTTTCCGTCTTCTTCAGGAAATCGAGCAGCTTGTCGGCCTTGCAGCCGCGGGTGCCCAGATGAATGTCGGAAATCCAGATCGTGCGATAGCGCGCCTTCGGCGAATCGATCTTCATGCACGAACCCTTGTTGCCCAGGTAAAGACAATCGAAAACAACTATTTGATAAATCAAAATATATGTATAAAATAGTTAAATAATTGCTACATCATTATATTTAACAATACTTATGTATTTTTGTAATAAAATCGTCATATATTTACTACATTGAAGCGTCATGTCCGATCGCACCTCCCTCGACATCCTCGTCATCCACAACCCCGTCGCCCGCCGCCGGCGGCGGCGCCGGCTGCACGGCCTGCTCCGCCACCTGGAGAACCGCGGCCACCGGCTGCGCGTGCGCATCACCCGCGCCGCCGGCGACGCGCGCGAACATGCCAGGCTCGCGGAAGAGGTCGACGTCATCGTCGCCGCCGGCGGCGACGGCACCATGAGCGAGGTGGTCGACGGTCTGATGGCCAAGCCCGCCGACGCGGTGCTGCCGCGTGTCGCCTTTCTGGCGCTCGGCACCGCCAACGTGCTCGCCTGGGAGCTCGACCTGCCGCGCCGGCCGGCGGTGCTGGCCCGACTGATCGAGGAGGGCCGCGCGCTCCTGATCCGTCCCGGCATCGCCAACGGCCGGCGCTTCCTGTTGATGGCCAGCGTCGGGCTCGACGCCCGCGCCGTCGCCGCGGTCAAGACCCTGGTCAAGCGCTGGTTCGGCGCCGCCGCCTATGTGCTCGCCGCCGCCAACGTGATCAGCCAGCCACCGCCCCGGCTAACGGTCGAGATCGACGGCCGGCCGATGGAGGCTTCGCTGGTGATCGTGGCCCGGTCCCGGCGCTACGGCGGGCCGTTCTCGCTGACGCCGGATGCCGGCATCGCGCGCCCGACCTTCCAGGTGGTGGCGCTGCATCGCCACGGCCTCGGTCCGGCCCTTGCCTACGGCCTGGCGCTGGCGCGCGGACGGCTGCACCTCCGCCCCGACGTCAGCGTCGTCGCGGCCCGCGCCGTGCACCTCTTGGCCGACGGCGACGAGCCCTGGCAGATCGACGGCGACGCCGCCGGTTCGCTGCCCTTGGTGGTGACGCTCGACGACCGCTGGGTCGGCCTGGTGGCCGGACGGCGCGCGCTCGCCGATGCAGAGAAGATTTTCGAACAATCGGGCGTATGTATCGAAAAAATCGAACGTACGTATTGATATTTTTCGATTGTTTTCAATACGTTTGCCGTTGATCGGCGTTCAAATCCGTCGAATCATGCGGGCCTCTTCACCCCCTTTTGGAGTTCGCCTACATGAAGAAGTTCATCCTGCCGATCGTCCTCGGCATGTTCGTCGTCGCCACTACGGCCGCGCCGCTTTCGACCGCCTCCTACGCTCAAGCGCCGAAGCCGGCCGCAGCGCCCAAGAAAGATGCCTGTGGCGACATCAAGGACGCCAAGACGAAAGACGCCTTCATGAAGAAGGAAGCTACGAAGAAGGCGCCGAAGAAGGACACGAAAGAGAAGAAGCCGGCCCAGTAAGGCCACTCCTCTTCGGGCAGTCCTTTTTTCGCTGCTGAATTCGAGACCGCGCCGGGCGACCGGCGCGGTCTTTTCGTTTCGCGCTGTCATTGCCGAGCGCGCAGGCGGTCGTTACCATGCCGGCGATTCGCCCTTCGATGAAATCGCACCAGGACCCCCGCCATGGACCTCAAGGACCACATCCGCTCGATCCCCGACTTCCCCAAGCCCGGCATCCTGTTCTACGACATCTCGACCCTGCTCGCCCATCCGGATGCCTGGCAGGTGGCGCTCGGCCGGCTGGCGCGCATCGTCTCCAAGTATCAGCCGGACCTCTTGGCCGGCATCGAGTCGCGCGGCTTCCTGGTCGCAGCCCCCTTGGCGTCGCGATTGGGGCTGGGCTTCACCATGGTGCGCAAGAAGGGCAAGCTTCCGGGCAAGACCATCAGCCACACCTACGATCTGGAGTACGGATCCGACACCATCGAGATCCAGGACGATGCCGCCGCCAAGGGCCAGCGCATCGTCATCCTCGACGACCTGCTCGCCACCGGCGGCACCATGGCCGCGTCGAAGGCGCTGTTCGCCAAGGTCGGCGCCGAGGTCGTCGCCGGCGCATGCATCATCGAGCTCTCATTCCTGGGCGGACGCGAGCGTCTCGGCATTCCGTTCGAATCGCTTATGGCCTACGACTCCTGAGCCTCGTCAGGAAGCCTTCGCCAGTTTGTTGACGGGCTTCGCCTTGCCGAGCGTCGTCTCGATGGTTTCCGCAACCGCACGGGCTTCCTGCTCCGCAAGTTTGCGCTCGTAGTCGCGCACCAGCTTGAGCAGCGTATCGAGGTCGCGGTTCTGGTCGAGGTATCGGCTCATGGACCGAACGCTACGACCAACGGGTTAACGATTGGTGAATCGGCGCTTCATTTTTTACCCGCCGCCAACCGCGCCACCTTCTTCATCACCGTCGGTAGCGCCAACTCGGCGAAGGCGTCCGGCCGGCACCAGCGCCCGTTGTCGGCCATGGCACCCGGCTTGGCAGCGGCCCAGACCACCCTAAGCACCAGGCGGAAATGGCTGAAGACGTGCTCGACCTCCCCCGTGAGCGGCCGCCAGCGCGCGGGCGCCGGCGCGTGTTCGGCGAGGTCGGCCGTGTCCGGCTCGGTCTCGGTCCAGGGCGTCGAGGGGAACTCCATCATGCCGCCCAAGAGGCCGCTCTCGGGCCGGCGCCGGACCAGCACTGCGCCATCGCCGCGCTCCAGCCAATAGACCGTGCCGAAACGCGTGGGGCGCTGCTTCTTCGCCTGGCGCAGCGGGTAGCGCTCCGCGGTGCCGGCCTTCGCCGCGCGGCACTGGGATACGAGCGGACAGGCGGCACAATCCGGCGCCTTCGGCCGGCAGACCGTGGCGCCCAAGTCCATCATCGCCTGGGCGAAATCGCCGGGGCGCGCTTTCGGCGTCATCTTTCGCGCCAGGGCCGCGATCTCCGGTTTCACGGCGGGCAGCGGCGTCTCCAAAGCATGCAGGCGCGCGACGATGCGCTCGATATTGCCGTCGACCGGCGCGGTATCGCGGCCGAACGCGATGGCGGCGATGGCGGCCGCCGTATAGGTGCCGATGCCGGGCAGTTCGCGAAGCCCTTCTTCGGTATCCGGAAAACGCCCGCCCAGCTCCCGCGCCACCAAGCCCGCACACTTATATAGATTGCGCGCGCGGGCGTAATAGCCGAGCCCCTGCCAGGCATGCAGCACGTCGTCCAGATCCGCCGCCGCCAGCGCCGCGACGTCCGGCCAGCGCGCCAGGAAATCGTCGAAATAGCCCCGCACCGTGGCCACCGTGGTCTGCTGCAGCATGATCTCGCTGAGCCAGACCTTGTACGGATCGGGGCGCGTCTTGGAGCCGGGTGCCGCGCGCCAGGGCAACGCGCGCGCGTTGGCGTCGTACCATTTCAACAGGCGGGCGGCAGCGTTCACGGAAATGTTCTCTCCGGCTGGCATATGCCGCCGGTTGCCGGGCGGCGGCGGCGAGCCTACCATGGCCCACCATGGTCAAACAGCCCGCCACC
>JAYOXJ010000256.1:0-5431 GCA_038152725.1 Rhodospirillaceae bacterium | reverse complement strand
ATCGACATGGCTGAGTGGGTCGCCCTCGCAATAGAAGAGGAGCCTGACCGCTCCATCCCAACCGAAGATGACTTCATTGCCTACGGCATGGAGAACTACGTCGAAGCATGGATAGAACGAAGGAGTGAACCATGAACGAACCAGCAATACTTGACCAAATACGAGAAGCACTTACCGCATACGATGCGTTTGAGGACATCGACCTCCCCCTCATCGAGAAGTGCATCGCCAAGCATGAGGCCGGTGGTCTCGTCTACGTCACAGACTTCGCAGACGGCACCGCTTACTTCATGCTCATCCACCGCTACGTAGAGTATGCCACTGAGCAAGATGTGATCTTGTTCGACACACCGTTCGGTGACCTCGTTGTACAACGAGATGTACGTGGCTACTGCCTCTCCAAATACCTAACCGTCAAGACCGACAGCATCGAATTAGACACCGACATCACCGGCATCCCACTCAAGGGACGCCTAGATAGTCGCTGGGACTACAAAGTCGAAGAAGTCGACCGACTCCACCGAATCATGAACCACAGAAAGAAGTCATCATGACCACTGAATACAAGCACGAAGTTACCGAACTCGGTCTCTACATTGAGAACAACTACCACCTCTACATGCACCGCTTGCCTGAGTACATCAGGACTCTGGACAAGCACATGCAACGGGGGCGCTTCCAGAAAGAGCGTGCGCTCGTACTGCTGGAGCGCTTCGTCGAAGAGGGAGCCAAGCAGTACCACAAGGAGTTCGGTACGCCGAGCGACAAGTGGTACACCATCTTCACGCCGGTCATCCGTCGTGAAGTAGCAGAGTCCGTTCTCGATCAGTACCTCGACAATCTTCACTGACGTCGGGGTGCTTGACGAGTGTTACACCCATCAGCCATACTCATCTCATACCCATAACAACCCAAACCTGAAAGAGGTAACCAAATGAAAGCAAAAGACATCCAGACCGGACTCCGTGTCCACATCATCGACGGCGTGTTCGATGGCTTCACCGCCACCGTCGTCGACCCCACCGTCCAGCCGGACGGCACTACCCACCAGCGCAAGGTGCTGGTCAGCATCGACGGTGCCGGTCAGAACGGCTCTGACTTTGAGACGTACATCCTGCCTCGTCAGTTGGACGTAGCACCAGCCTCGTCGACCTCGGTACCAGCGTTCGCCACTGCCGACCTCACCGTCATCAGCAACGGTGTCATCCAGTCAGCCGAACCCATCACTGACCCGATGGACGACGCTCTTGACGAGTTCCGTCCTGACCCTGCCATCGTCAAGGAGTACGTCAGTCGTACAGTCCCCGGCGGTCTGTCAGACATCGACTACATGCTTCACCTCCGTGACATGCGTGACGCCAACGGGTACTCGCCCAACGTTGCCTTCGCCGGTGACACTCAGTCCGGCAAGACCATGCTCGTCCGAGTGCTGGCTGTACTTGCGGCTCTGCGTGACGGTATGCCCAAGCCATACCCCGTCTTTACCCTCAACGGGTCGGTCGGTATCTCCTCGTATGACCTCTTCGGTCAGCCATCAGCCGTCATCATCGACGGCAAGGAGACCATCGTCTGGATGGAGGGTCTCGTACCTCTCGCACTGCGGTGCGGTGGCTTCCTCTACCTAGACGAGTGGAACGCTGTAGCACCAGCGCAGGCCACTGCTCTGCACCCTGTGTTGGACGACCGACGTTCGTTCACCAACTACCAGCGTCCGATGCCTGACGGTCACGGTGGCTTCCGTCCTGAGGTCGTCAAGGCCAGCACCGACCTGTGGGTTATCTCCACCATAAACCCCGGATACAAGGGGACGCAGGCTATGGCCGAGGCCAGCACCAACCGCTTCCGCTGGGTTCCATGGAACTACGACGACGCCGTTGAGGAGAAGATCATCCCAGCCCCAACGGTGCGTGCTCTTGGCAAGTCTCTCCGTGAGGCTCTCGCCCAGCGTGCGCTGACCCTGCCGGTCGGCTCATCAGCACTGCGTCGCCTCAACGAGGACTGCGCCACCTTCGGTGTCGACACCGCACTGTGGTCGTTCACTTCGATGTACCCACCATCCGAGCGTGAGCGTGTCCTTGCGATCTGCGAAGATCGTGGTTACGTCGACCTCCTCAAGGCCGAGTACCCGAACCCAGTGTTCGCACCTCAGGTTGACGAGCCAGTCGCTGATGAGACAGTCGTCGTCGACCAACCATCCATCATCTAGTCCGTGAGTGGGCGTGTCAAATTGACACGCCCACTCATACCCCTCTCATACCCATACGAAGGAGTTCACAATGTCCAAGACAACCGACAAACATCTCAAGCCCCAGCGTGGCCTCGGTCAGGCTGTCTCACGTCAGCGTCGCAAGAACACTGACCAAGTACGCCGTGACCGTGAGCGTCGTGCTCGTATCGAGCGTGACCAAGCCCGTGACATGCTTCGCCGTGCAAAGCAACAGACTCCCGAGGAGCGTCGTGAGTCGCTGTGGAAGCAACACCTACTCGGTGCAACCATCGACAATCAGATCGCCGTCATGAAGTCGCACGGCATCAACGTGCCAGTGCGTACCGGTATCAACAATCACATCGACTGGATGCCTCATCGCAACGAGATCAAGGCGTGGACAGACCACAAGTCCATCACCATGGAACTGCCTGAGCGCATGTTCCCTGCTGACAGCAATGACACTGCCCGTGCCATTGAGTCCATCGCCACCATCCGTGGCATCTTCCAGCACGAACTCGGTCACATCCGGTTCACCGTCCCGTTCAGCGACTTGCCGTGGGATGCCATCGGTGATGTACCCAAGTCCAAACTCCACTGGGCGTGGAACTGTGTCGAAGATCAGCGCATGGAGCAGGCGGTCGTGCAGGACGTACCACGTCTCGGTACCTACTTCACTCAGATGATTGTCGAACACATCCTCGGCAAGGGTGACAACGAGCGTGCATGGCTCCTGCTATCGGGGCGCACGTACCTGCCACGCAGTGTGCGTAAGCAGTCACGTGACCTGTTCGCCCAGCAGTATGGCACCGATAAGGCAGACCTATGGGATGACCTCGTAGCCAAGTACATCGGTGCTACCACTGCTCTGGAGATGGCACAGGCTGTACTGCTCTGCGCTGGCTTCATCGAATCACTCGGTGAGGACATGCAGAACCCACAGCCAAGCGTCGACAGGCACAACTACGAGCACTTCGATGAGGGCGAGACGCAAAGTGGCAACGACCCCTCTGACTCAGCCAGCGACATCAACAACGACGATCTCAATGACGAGGGCGACGACGATGCTGAGGGCGACGACGGTCAAAGTGTCGACACCACTCCGGTCAATGCCGACGGCTACAAGGAGACCGACGACGACGGCGGTACCGACAACTCCACCGACACTGACTCAGAGGGTCAGGTCAAGGGTGCTGGCGGTAACGACGCTGAGCGTGTCGATAAGGAGACCTTCCGTGACACGCTCCGTGACATCGCTGAGCAGGCTATGTCAGAGATGCGTGCCGATGCTGTCAACGAGCAGATCGTCAGGGATGCACACGAGGCTCGTACCTCAACCGGCTACCTGCCACTGCTCGTCGGCAACACCACCGACATGGACGCTGACACTCAGTCAACAGCGGAGACGTTGGCGGTAGGTATGACCAATGCACTCAACGACTTTGTGACCGCTAGCCAGCCAGTGTGGATGTCACATCAGGAGCACGGTGTGCTTGACCCGCTCGCCTACCGCACCAAGTCGATTGGTGACCTTGACTACCGTCGTGGTCTCAACGGTGAACTCAACGCCGGTCTCGACCTGCACGTCTCACTGCTCTGCGATGCGTCTGTGTCGATGGATGGTGCGCCTATGAAAGCCCTATCGCAGGTCATCTATGCCACCAGCAAGGCATGCAACGACCTCGGTATCGGCACCACGGTCACACTATGGTCAAGCGGTAGTGACAACTACCGAGTTGACAACCCTGACAAGCCAGTCATCTACGACACACTCGGTGGCACTGACCCCACCGATGCTCTTGATGACCTTGACTACCACAACGAGGAGGGGGCGTCGAACCACCTCGTCATCATCTTCACCGATGGTGACTGGGACAGACACTTCCCCGGATGTCATCAGTGGTCACGTCCTGACCGTCACATGGTGCTGGTCAACTACGGCCAGTACTACGGCGCCGACAAAGGCACCCGAGGCTGTGACGAGGTACTCCACATCGACCGCATCCTCAATATGCCAATGGAGATGACTGGCGCTATCGCCAAGATTCTCAGCAAGTAATCCCGAGGGGTGTGGCTTGACTGTCACACCCCTCACATACCATTATGAATACCAACCCAAATGAAAGGAACACGCCATGCCTAACTGGTGCGAAAACTACATCACCCTTACCTCAACCAACGTTGAGTCCATCGACTACATCCACTCCGTAGTCACGTCCGATGACGACTACAACCTCATGGGTCTGCGTATGCCCCCCGAGGATGCAACCAACGGCTGGGCTGTCCAGCACTGGGGAACCAAGTGGTCTCTTGATATCAACAGCATCGAACTCTCAGAGTTCTTCGGTGAGTATCAAATCTCTATCTCAGCCTTGAGCGCATGGTCGCCACCGCTGGAACTGCTGGCGTACATCACCGAGCGTTTCACTGACGTCAAAGCCACCGCCGAGTTCCATGAGCAAGGCATGGACTTCGTAGGGTACGCCCAATGCGAGGGAGGTAAGTGCTACCTCAGCGACGGTTCCATCTCTGACGAACTTCCAGAGGACTTCGACTGGGACGCTGACAACGCCTACGAGGTCGTCAATGACACAATCGACAGGCTCGTGTACCACCACGAACTGGTGGTCATGAGCCAACTACAAATGAAAGCAGGTAACTGATATGGAATCCCTATTGGACAACAAGTACTTCGTCACATTCAGCGCTGATAACTGGTCGCTCAAGGTCTGCGTACAAGATGTGCAGGCAAACGAGAAGGCTAGCGAGGGCGACGTAGCCATATGGCTCGCCAACGCCATCATATGGCACGATCTGGGCTTCCGTCCGCAGGACGTTGCCACTGAAATCGAATACTACAAAGAACCAACCCCACAGGAGGAAAACTGACATGACCCGATACCGGCAGACCATGATTCTCACCATCGACGTTGAGGCTGACAGCATCGAAGAAGCGACCAGCATCGCTCGGCTGAGTTACGCCCAATGGGATACAAACGACTGGTGGCAACCTTCCAAGACCGTTGTTATCCCTGACGACAACGAGGACTACTACCCCATCAACGAAGATGTGGAGGACAACTGACATGACCAAATACACCATCCTCGTTTTAGACGAGATTTACACACACAAACTGGTCGAAGCCAACAACGAGGACTCTCTTTATGCCGGTGACTACAACGTCATCGAAGAGTGGGAGGCCAACGCTGGCGAGTGCGACCAAA
>JAYOXJ010000255.1:1005-5434 GCA_038152725.1 Rhodospirillaceae bacterium | reverse complement strand
GCACCGGGCGGACCGGCGCCGTCGCCAGCATCACCACGGCCGGGGTTGCGCCGGGCATGTCCATGTTGGGATCGGCCAGCATTGCCTCGCCGCGTCGCCGCAGGGCTTTCGTCAGGAACTGGGTGAAACCGTTGCGCGCGACCAGGGTGGTGGAGGTGATCCACTGCGTGCCGCCCGGCCAGCCCTTGACGTTCGGCGGCCGGAACAACTGCTGGCCCATGGCGTTCATTCTACCGACCAGTGTCTTGGTGTCGTCGCGGTAGCCGGCGAACCGGGCCGAGCCGACGACCAGATCGACGGGCGACTTGACCAGCGTGCCGCGATTTTTCGGCGACCAGAAGGCGTCACTGAGAAGCAATGTGCGGAGTAGCGGGTGCAACTGATAGCCCGAGCGCCGGAACGCCTCGGTGGCGTCCGCCATGGTTTTCGCATTGGGTGTGCCGCCGATGAAGGCGGCATGGAACTTGGTGGCGATATGCCGCGCCGTCGCCGGCTGGTCGAGGATGATGGCGACGATGTCGTCGGCGCCGAGCCGGCCCCGCCGGCCGAGGAAGGTCTTTTCACCGTCGTCATGGTGCTTCGCCAATAGCTTCGCTTGAGAGGTCAGCGGGTCGACCGTCCAGCCGGTCAGCGCGCGCGCTGCCGCGGCGACGTCTGCCTCGGAATATCCGTTGCCTTCGCCGAGCGTGAACAGTTCCAAAAGCTCGCGGGCGAAATTCTCGTTCGGCTTTTTGGCCAGATTGCGGCGGCCATCGAGGTAGAACAGCATCGCCGGATCGGTGATCATCTCGCTGAGCAGCACCTTGAAGTCGCCGAGCGAATGGCGCCGGAAGCGCGCATTCTGGGCATAGAGATAAGGCACCCATTTGACGGCCTCGAACGACGAGGTGAAGTGGTTGTGCCAGAACAGCACCATTTGCTCGGTCAGCGGCGAGGGCGTGGCCAGCATTTCCCGCACCCACCATTGCCGCAGTTCGCGCAGGCGTTCGCGGTTGCGTTTGTTGAAGGCGCGCTTGTCTTCCGGCGTCCAGGATTTGCGCTCGGCCTCGGTCGGCACATGGTCGCCCGACCAGGTCGGCGGCGCCGTCACCGGCTCGGACCGCACAGAGGCCAGCAGCTTGTCGACCGCGGCCCGGCGATCCAGACCATTGAGGCCGGCGATGGCATCGGCATCGGCAATGCCGAAGCCGGTGCGCGCCAGGAGATGCCGTGCGTCCGCCGGATCGAGCGCATGCGCCGGCCGGTCGACCGAAACTGCGGCGGCGAACATGAGAACGGCGGCTGTCAGACGGACGGAAAATTTCGAGGCGGGCATCGCTTTTGGCTCCAGGCGTCGGGTCTCGCCTGTAGCCATGGGACGATTTGGCCGTATTTTTCCTGGTCTTCGGTTGGTCGGATAACTTCCAGGCCGGTATGGTGACTGAGCCGGAAAACTACGCGCGCAACGGCGATGCCAACGTCATGCCGAGTTCGTCAAGCAACGCCGGGAATTCGGGGCTGATCAGATAGCTCAATTCCTCCTCGCGGGGCGACGTAAGTGAATCGGCCGCCCGAAGCACATCGTCGACGTATCCCGGGTGGCACATGATTAGTGTGCCGTCAGGGGCGCCTATCAGCCAATTCCGCACCAAGGTGGCGTAGGGCGGTTCGCCGGTGAAATCCCTGACACCGGCGAAAACCCGGTTCGAGACGACACCGGCACGGTCGAGGCGCCTCGAGAATGACCGCCCGAGCGCCCCGATGACCAGCGCACGCCGGACGGCGACGCCGGTGCCCAGCACCCTGCCGAGCGGCGCCGTGCAGCGCCGGATCCAGGCGCGCCCGGGATTTAGCCGTGTCCTATATAGATCGAGCACCACGTCGCCGACGATCGGCAGCTGGTGCGCGTGGTGGTGACCGTCCAGAAAATCCGGTGGCGCGCCCCAGGCGGCCTCGAAACGATCGATCTGGGCGGTGAGTTCGCCGGCGACTTCGGCCCGGTCGATGCGGCCGGTCAGCGCGAGACCGATCAGGCGGCCAAGGCCGGGAAGCCGGCCGTCGGGTGCGAGACCTGGCATATCGGTGATCGCCGGCTGTTCCGTCAACGTCAGGTGCACGCCTACGTCGAACGGATTTTCGCCATGGATGGTCTTCAGGCGTGCCGCCTCGTCGGGCCAGTGCGGCCCGCCGGTCATGCACGCGGTGCCAGTCAGCCGGCCCGCCGCCAACAATTCCCGGATGCCGCAGCTGACCCCCGGCGCCAGGCCGTAATCGTCCGCGCTCAACGTCACCCGGCGCTTGTTAACGCCTTCTTTTGAGACCACGCGATTGCTCCTTCCCCGGCCCCGCGATATCGCGTATATAGCAGCTCCTCGGTCCCGTGGCACGGCCTCGTCGACCGCGGAATTAACCGAAAACGCAACCGAGGTAGCGGCCTGAATGTCCGTGTCTTCTGCGGTGCCGACGGCGAGGGCTGGCGATCCCAGGCTCCTCAGCGTCGTGGTGCCGATGTACAACGAGAGCGCCAATGTCGACGTCTTCCTGGACTGCCTGATCCCGGTCCTCGATGGGCTCGGCGTGGCTTGGGAAATCGTCTGCGTCAACGACGGCAGCGCCGACGATACCTTGACGCGGCTGATCCGACGCACCGAGGGCGAGTCGCGCCTGACCGCGCTCGACCTGTCTCGGAATTTCGGCAAGGAATGCGCGCTCTCTGCCGGCCTCGAAGAGGCCCGCGGCGACGTGGTCGTGACCATGGACGCCGATCTCCAGCATCCGCCGGCGGCAATCCCCGAGCTGCTGGCGAAATGGCGCGAAGGCTACGAGATGGTGTATGCCTGCCGACACCGCCGGGTCGGCCAAAGCCTGCCGCACCGCATCGCCGCCCGGCTGTTTTATTTCTTTATGAAGCACATGTCGGACGTGCCCCTGCCGGCGGAGGCCGGCGATTTCCGGCTGTTGGACCGCTGTGTCGTGGATGCCATTAACCGGTTGCCGGAGCGCCAGCGGTTCATGAAGGGCATTTTCGCCTGGGTCGGATTTTTGCAGACCGGCATCGTCTACACGCAGGAAGCTCGGGCCGGGGGCACGTCGAGCTGGAGGCCGGTGAAGCTGCTCCGCTTCGCCTTCGACGGACTTGCGGCGTTCTCGACATTCCCGCTGACGATCTGGATGATCATCGGCGTGATCGTTTCCGGTCTTGCTTTCTTCTACATCGTCGTCCGGCTGATCTACGTCGCTATCAACGGTATCGACGTCCCCGGTTATGAATCGACCATTGTCACGATCCTGTTTCTGGGCGGGTTTCAGTTGCTCGGCATCGGCGTGCTCGGCAGCTATCTGGGTCGCGTTTTCGGCGAAGTGAAGGGCCGCCCACTCTACATCGTGCGCCAGGTCCACGGCGGGCACGCGGACGGAAACCGCAGGTGACCGGAGCCGTCGGTTCGATGTCGCCAATGAAAGGCAGCGCCGCTGCCGGTGCGGCAGGCATTGCTTTCGCGACCCTCGTCTTCATGGCGCCGGCGATCTGGAACGGCAGCCCGCTGTTCTATTGGGACAGCGTCGACTACGTGTATCTGCCCTTTACCTGGGAACTGCCGGTCTACCGTACCATGCCTTACGGTGCGTTCGCCGGGATCGGCCGGCTGACGGGTTCGCTATGGGCCATCGTTATCGTCCAGGCCCTGCTGACGGCTTACGTGCTGCATGAGACCTTCGATACCTTCACGCCCGGCCGGGCGACAAGACTGCTGGCGATTGTCGCGGTGCCGCTGACGCTCCTCACCGGTGTCGGATGGACCGCAGGCGAAATCATGCCGGACGTGTTCACCGCGCCGGCGGTGCTGGCGGTGATCGTGCTGGCGTTCTCGCGAGGGAAATTGCATCCGCTCAGGCGGCTGGCGCTGGCATGCATTCTCGTTGTCGCGACGGCGGTGCATTCCTCGCACGTCGCCGTCGGTGCCGGCCTTGTCGTCGTCTTGGCTGGCGCGTACTTCTGGTTGCGCCGGCGCGATCCCGGCTTGGCGCCCCGCGTGGCGCTTCCGGCGGCGGCGATCGTCGCCGGCATCGGCCTGATCGCGACGATCCATTGGGTGACGCTCGGCCGGCCGTTCGTGACGCAACCGAGTTCCGTGCTTTGGCTAGGCCGGCTGGTGCAGGACGGCATCGCGCAGCGCTTCCTCGACGACAACTGCAAGACGGGCCACGAATACAAGCTATGCGCCATGAGCGGCAAGCTGCCGAAGACAGCCAATGTGTTCCTGTGGGAGTGGGGCGGCGCACCGTTGCAGCTATACGGCAGCTGGGAACAGATGGCCCCCGAGGCGAGCAAGATTTTGTCGAAGAGCCTCCGCGATTATCCGTGGCTGCACGTTAAGGCGGCGGTGGCGCTGAGCGTTGAGCAACTGGCCCGCTTCAAGACCGGCGACGGCGTCGAGAACAAGATGGAATG
>JAYOXJ010000255.1:0-995 GCA_038152725.1 Rhodospirillaceae bacterium | reverse complement strand
GTGGCTCACCACCGCCCAACTGGCGGCCATGGCCAAGCCCGGCGGCATCGACTTCGAGGCGATCAATAGGTTTCATGTTCCCGTTCAGGCGATCTTGCAAATCCTGCTAATCGCCATGGTGGTCGTCACGCTGCGCCGTGGCGACCGGATGTCGACAATGCTGGCGGCGTTGGTGGTGGTGGCGCTGCTCGGCAACGCCTTCGTCTGCGGCGCGCTCTCCAACCCGAACGACCGCTATCAGAACCGCATCGTCTGGCTCGCCTTGGTCGCACTGTCGGTCGGGGTGGTGCGTGCCCGATCCGGGATATCCAGCCGCCAGGGATACGGCGAGCTCAGCGCAGCTGGAACTGCACCGGCACCGAGAGCGTGATGCGCTGACGATCGAAGTCGTCGGGGAACGGCGGCAACGGACTCGCGCGTCCGATCATCGCCAACACCTCCTGGTCGAGTTGGGCCGATCCGCTGCTCCGGGTGACATTCGCGGTTTCGATGGTGCCGTCGCGGACCATGGTGAAGGTCAGCACGGCGGTACCCTGATCGCGGCGCCGGCGCGCCTGGGCGGGATATTCCTTGTGCTTCTCCAGCCACGCCTGCAGCAGCGCGAAGTAGCTGTTTGACGAGCCCGGCAGGCCACCGCTCGACGTTTCCGATCTGCTGCCCACATTGGCGCTTTCCTTCGTTCCGGCCCTACCGGAGGCGCCTGAAATCTGGGGCTTGCGTGCCGTTTCCGGCGGCGCCGGTTCGGCCGCCGCGATCTCGCGGGGCGGGGCCGCCGGCGCGGGCGTTACCGGTTTCTTGACCTCGGGCGGGCGGGGCTTCTTCGGCGGCTTGAGCTTTTCCAGGCGGGGTTTCACTTCTTCGACAGGGGCGGCGTCGGCGACCTGCGGTGGTGTGGGGGCCTTTTCAAGCGGCTCGGCGGCCTCGACGGTCTCCACCGGTTCGGCGGCCGGCTCCGGCGGTGTTTCCGCCGCCACCTCGCGTGCCTCGACCGGCTT
>JAYOXJ010000254.1:0-5452 GCA_038152725.1 Rhodospirillaceae bacterium | reverse complement strand
CCGGAAGCGCAGATCGCCGAACTGCTGTCCGGCAGCCTCGACTGGATCTGGGACGTGCCGAAGGACAAAGCCGAACAGCTTAAGCTGATCGGTATCGCCAAGGTGGTCAGCGCGCCGACCATGCGCGTCAGCTACCTGGCCATGGACCGCGCCGGCCGTTCCGGCACCGGCAAGGACAACCCGTGGCTCAAAGCCAAGGTGCGTGAGGCCGTGGCCCATGCCATCGATCGTGGCGCCATCGTCAAGAACCTGGTCGGCGGCGCCGCCGAGGTGGTGCATTCGAACTGCTATCCGAGCCAGGTCGGTTGCGCCCAGGACGTGCCGAAATACGACTACAACCCGGGCAAGGCGAAGAAACTGCTCGCCGAGGCCGGCTTCCCGAATGGCTTCTCGACCGACATCTACGCCTATCGTGAGCGTCCGGTGACGGAAGCGATCATGGGCTATCTCGCCAAGGTCGGCATCAAGACCAACCTCAAGTACATGCAGTACAAGGCGCTGCGCGGCATCGCGTGGGACGGCAAAGCCGCCTTCCACAACATGACCTGGGGTTCGTACTCGATGAACGACGTCTCGGCGATTACGTCGCACTTCTTCAAGGGCGGCCGCGACGACTATTGCCGCGACAAGGAAATCATCGACAACCTCGAAAAGGGCGACACCAACACCGATCCGGCTGTCCGCAAGACCGCCTACAAGGCCGCGCTGACCAAGCTGGCCAAGGAATTGTGCTGGCTGCCGCTGTTCTCGTACTCCAAGTACTACGCCTACACGCATGACCTCGACTTCACCCCGACCGCCGACGAAATTCCGCGGTTCTTCACGGCGAAGTGGAAGTAACGAACGTCAACTGATCTGACCCCGGTCCGGGCCAACGCCCGGGCCGGGTTCTTTTCCAAGGTTTTAGGTCATGCTCAAATACGCCCTCAAAAGGTTTGGCGTGGCATTGTTGGTGGCGTTCGCCGTATCCTTGGTGACCTTCACCTTGCTCCGGTTTTCCGGGGACCCGGCTGCGGCAATGGCCGGCGAAAGCGCCACCCAGGAAGACATCGAATACGTGCGCAAGCACTATGGCTTCGACCAGCCGCTGCCGGTCCAGTACTACAACTGGCTGAGCAATGCGATGAAGGGCAATTTCGGCATCTCCGTCTATCTCAAGGTGCCGGTCGCCAAGGTCATTTTCGAGCGCGCGCCGACCACCATGATCCTAGGCGCCTGCGCGCTCTCCTTCGCATTGCTATTGGCCATACCACTCGGCGTGGTGGCGGCGATGTACTCCAACACCTTCATCGACCGCGCGGCGCTGACACTCGCCGTTGTCGGCCAGGCACTACCAAGTTTTTTCTTCGGCCTGATTCTGATCATAGTGTTCGGAGTCTGGCTGAGATGGCTACCCATTTCAGGTTCGAGTTCCTGGCTTAATTTCATCATGCCGTCGATTGCGCTCGGCTATTACGCAACGCCGGCGATTATGCGCCTCACCCGCGCCGGCATGATGGATGTCATGTCGTCCGATTACGTGCGCACGGCGCGTGCCAAGGGGCTACGTCCGAGCGTGGTGCTGTTCAAGCACGCGCTCCGCAACGCCATCATCCCGGTGGTGTCGCTGTCGGCGGTGCAGCTGGGCTTCATGCTCGGCGGTTCCATCGTCATCGAGACCATCTTCTCGCTTAACGGCCTCGGCAGCCTGGCTTGGCAATCGATCCAGCGCTCGGACTTCGAGATGATGCAGGCGATCGTGCTGACGGTGGCAAGTTTCTACATCGTCCTCACCTTCTGCGCCGACCTGCTCAACGCCTTCCTCGATCCGCGCATTCGGGTGCACTAGGAGTTGTGGCCATGAACCAATCCCCCTCCACCACTGCCGACAAGCTGCCGAGCGCCCAGAAGATTCTCGAACCTTCGCCGATCTCGCTGCTGTTGCGCCGCACGTTCCGCCATGCCGGCATGACTATCGGCGGCGGCGTGCTGCTCGTCATCTTCCTGATGGCGATCTTCGCGCCGCAACTGGCGCCGCACGACCCACTCGCCTTCGATCTCAGCAAGAAATATATCGACCCGGTCTGGCACGATAAGGGCACGTGGGTCCATCCGCTCGGCACCGACGGCCAGGGCCGCGACTATCTCAGCCGCATTATTTACGGAGCGCGCGTTTCGTTGCTGATCGGCTTCGCCGCCATGCTGATCTCGGGCGTCATCGGCACCGCACTCGGGGTCGCCGCCGGCTACTTCGGCGGCCGCGTCGACATGATCATCACCTTCCTTATCACCACTCGGCTCGCCATGCCGGTCATTCTGGTGGCGCTCGCCGTGGTCGCGCTGATCGGCAGTTCCATGTGGATCGTCATCTGGGTGCTGGGTTTGCTGATATGGGATCGCTTCGCCGTGGTCATGCGATCTACCACGCAACAGGTCCGCAACATGGATTACGTGGCGGCAGCCAAGGCATTGGGGTGTTCGACCACGCGCATCATCCTGACCGAGATCATGCCGAATATCGTCAACGCGTTGATCGTCGTTGCCACGCTGGAGGTCGCGCATGCCGTGCTACTTGAAGCGGCGCTCTCGTTCCTTGGCCTCGGCGTCCAGCCGCCGACCCCGAGCTGGGGCCTGATGATCTCCGAGGGCAAGGGCATGATGTTCTTCAAGGCCTGGGTGATTGCCATCCCCGGCACGGCGCTTTTCTTGATGGTGCTCTGCATCAACCTGCTCGGTGACGGCATCCGCGACGTCACCGCGCCGGAGAACCGGAACTGATCGGCGGCAAGGAGACTGCATGACCGAACGTATTCTCGAGGTCGAAAACCTGACCGTCGACATCCCCGTGCCGGGCGGCATCCTGCATGCCGTTCAGGGGACCTCGTTCCACGTCGACCGTGGCGAGACGCTCTGCATCGTCGGCGAGTCGGGATGCGGCAAGTCGCTGACCTCGCTCGCCATCATGGATCTCCTGCCTAAGAAGGCGATCCGCAAGGCGACTAAGCTCGAACTCGAAGGCGCTACCATCCTCGACATCGGCGAGCGCCAGATGGCGGATATTCGCGGTGACCGCATGGGCATGATCTTTCAAGAACCGATGACGTCACTCAATCCGTCGTACACCATCGGCAACCAGCTCGAAGAGGCGCTGATGCGCCACCGCAAGGTCAGCCGCGAGGAAGCGCGCGACCGCGCTGTGTATCTGCTGGAAAAAGTCGGCATCACCGCGGCCAGGAGCCGGCTTCGTCAGTATCCGCATCAGCTTTCCGGCGGGCTGCGCCAGCGCGTCATGATCGCCATGACGCTGATGTGCGGCCCCGACCTGATCATCGCCGATGAGCCGACCACGGCGCTCGACGTCACCATCCAGGCGCAGATTCTGCTGCTCCTGGCCGAGTTGCAGCGCGAGTTCCACATGGGCCTGATCCTGATCACCCACGATCTCGGTGTGGTCGCCCGCGTCGCCGACCGCGTCTGCGTCATGTACGCCGGCCAGATCGTCGAGCAGGGTGCGGCCAAGCAGGTGTTCGAAAATCCGACCCATCCCTACACCCAGGGCCTCCTGGAGTGCATTCCGATCCCGGGCAAGACCCGCCGCGGCGAGCATCTGGGGTCGATCCCGGGCATCGTGCCGTCCCTGGTTGGCGATCTCAGAGGCTGCCGCTTCGCCGATCGCTGCAACTACGCCATGGCCGAATGCAGCGCCGCCGATGTCGAGCTCCGGCCGGGCATCGAGGACGGCCATCTCTATCGCTGCGTCCTCTCGGCCGAGCAATGTGCCGACAACCTGAAAAGCAAGGTGCCGGCATGAGCGAAGTGATGATCGAGGCGAAAGGCGCCACCAAAACCTACATGATTTCCGCCGGCGCGTTTCAGGGGAAACGCCCGCTGCACGCGGTCAACGGCGTCGACCTCCGCATCGAGCGCGGCGAGGTGCTGGCGCTGGTCGGCGAATCCGGCTGCGGCAAGACCACGCTGGCCAAGATGCTGCTCGGCCTCGAAGCGCCGACCTCCGGATCGGTCCTGATCCAAGGCAAGCCCGTGCACCAACTCGGTCGGCTCGAGATCGCCGGCCTGTTGCAGCCGATCTTCCAGGACCCCTACTCGTCCTTGAACCCACGCAAATCGATCGGCTCGATTATTACCCTGCCCTTGAAGGTGCAGGGCGATCCCAATCCGGGAACCTGGCGTAAGCGCGCCGAGGAGATGATGGAACTCGTCGGCTTGCCGAAGCGCGTGTTCCAGAACTACCCGAGCCAGCTTTCCGGCGGCCAGCGCCAGCGCGTCGCCATCGCGCGCGCGCTGATCAACCGCCCGCAGGTGGTGATCTGCGACGAACCGACGTCGGCCCTCGACGTCTCCGTGCAGTCGCAGATATTGAACCTGCTGCAGGACCTGCGCGCCGAACTCAACCTCACCTACGTGGTGATCAGCCACAACCTAGCGGTGGTCGAGCACATGGCGACCCGCGTCGCGGTCATGTATCTCGGCCGCATCGTCGAACAGGCCGCCACCGAACCGCTGTTCACCAAGCCGCGCCATCCCTACACGGAAGCGCTGCTGGAGTCGGTCCTCACCCCCGATCCGAACCTGAGCGTGCCCGATACGCATCTCGGCGCCGCCTACCCCAACCCGGTCGAGCCGCCATCCGGCTGCACCTTCCATCCGCGCTGCGCTAAGATCATGGACAAATGCCCGAAGGTGGCGCCGGTACCGACCCGCGGCGACCTCGGCTACGTCGAATGCCACCTCTATGAACAGGGCGGTGGCGCGTGAGCCGGGAAGCCGCGATCGCCGCCACCGAGGCCTATTTCGACGACGGCCGCTTCGTCGCCGATCTGACCCGCCGTGTCGCCATTCCAACGGAGAGCCAGAAGCCCGACAGCCGCCCGGCCATGGACCGCTATCTGGCCGACGAGATGATCCCCGCCTTCGAGGCCATGGGCCATGAATGCCGGGTTTTCGAAAATCCGGTCGAAGGCAAAGGGCCGGTGCTGCTCGCCACACGCATCGAGGACAAGGCGCTGCCGACCGTGCTTGGCTACGGCCACGGCGACGTCATCCGCGGCCTCGAAGATCAATGGAAGGACGGCCTCAATCCTTGGGTCGCCGAACAGCGCGGCCACAAGTTTTATGGACGTGGAACCGCCGACAACAAAGGCCAGCACACCATAAATATGACCGCCATGGCGCAGGTCCTGGCGGCGCGCGGGCGGCTCGGCTTCAACTCTAAATTCATGATCGAGATGGGCGAGGAGAACGGCTCACCTGGCCTGGGCACCATCATCGGCGAAAACCTCGACGCCTTTTCAGCGGACGTCTTCATCGCCTCCGACGGGCCGCGTGTCGAGCCGGAACGGCCGACCATTTTCCTGGGCGCACGCGGCGTCGATGTCTCCGCCCGGTGCACCGCTGACGCCGACGGCGCCGATGCGCACCCCGGCGGCGTTGATCGGCAGGCCGCCTTCCATCA
>JAYOXJ010000253.1:0-5482 GCA_038152725.1 Rhodospirillaceae bacterium | reverse complement strand
GGGCACGTTGAAACCGTAGTTGCTGTCGGTTTCCTGCCGGACGGTCGAATGGTGCACGCGATGCATGTCCGGCGTCACGATGGCGAGCCGCAGTACCCAATCGACACCCGCCGGAAGGCGCAGATTGGCATGGTTGAACATGGCAGTGGCATTGAGCACCACTTCGAACACGACGACCGCCGCCGGCGGCGCGCCGATGGCCGCGACCACGGCCATCTTGATCACCAGGGAAAGCGCGATTTCGACCGGATGGAAGCGCGCACCGGTGGTCACGTCGATGGCGGTATCGGCATGATGCATGCGGTGCAGCCGCCAAAGTAACGGCACCTTGTGAAACATGACGTGCTGGCCGTAGATGGCGAGATCGAGGATCACCACCGAACCGGCGAATGCCAGCCATCCGGGGGCACCGAGGGATGCGAACAGGCCCCAGCCGCGCGCCTCGGCGATGGCCGCGACGCCGACCGGAAATACCGGAAACAGAACCCGCACCAGAACGGTGTTGAGTACCACGATCCCCAGATTGGCCGGCCAGCGAAGGCGCCTTGGCAACGCCTGGGCCAGCCTGGGAAGCCGCCATTCCCAAATCGCCATGACCAACAGGACGCCGAAAAACGCGGTGAGACGGATTTGCGTCTCGTATTCCAGGACAAAGTTTGTGAAAATTGCCATCTATAATGAATGCCTGTCGCTGCGAAGCGCCTGGGCGGTAGGGCGCTGGATCACTATATATGCGCCAGGGGTCGCTGGCCTGACAAGGATATGCACGCATGAACTTCGACAAACTGCTGCGCGCGCGCGCCGAACAGGATCAACCCGTCAGGGTCGGGCTGATCGGCGCCGGCAAGTTCGGCACCATGTTCTTGTCGCAGGCGCTGCGCACGCCCGGCATGCACGTGCTCGCCATTGCCGACCTCGATATCGAACGGACCAAGAAGAACCTCGCCTCGACCGGCTGGCCGCCGCATCGCTATAGCGCCGGTTCGTGCGCCAAGGCCCTCGCCGACCGCACCACTTTCGTCACCGACGATGCCGAAAAGCTGATCGACGCCGGCGGGCTCGAGGTGGTGATCGAAGCGACCGGCGACCCCGACATCGGTATCCGCCATGCCCTCGCCGCGATCCAGCGCGGCCGCCATGTCATCATGGTCAACGTCGAGGCCGACGTGCTTGCCGGGCCGCTGCTGGCGAAACGCGCGCGCGACGCCGGTGTCGTCTATTCACTCGCCTACGGCGACCAACCGGCCTTGATCTGCGAACAGGTCGACTGGGCGCGGTCATGCGGGTTCGAGGTCGTCGCCGCCGGTAAGGGCACCAAGTACCTTCCGGTCTACCACGCGTCTACGCCCGACACCGTATGGGACCACTACGGCCTCACCGCCAAACGGGCGCGCGAAAGCGGTATGAACGCCAAGATGTTCAATTCCTTCCTCGACGGCACCAAGTCCTCCATCGAGATGGCGGCGGTCGCCAATGCCACCGGCCTCACCCCGGCGCCCGGTGGCCTCGAGTTTCCGCCCTGCAACGTCGAGGAGATCGCGCAGACGCTGATCCCGAAATCCGACGGCGGCATGCTCCACCACAAGGGCCAAGTCGAAGTGATCTCGAGCCAGGCGCGCGACGGCACCGACCTGCCGCACGATCTCCGCTGGGGGGTCTACGTCACCTTCGAGGCGCCGACCGATTACGTGCAGCGCTGCTTTTCCGACTATGGGCTGATTACCGACCCGAGCGGACGCTATTCGTCGCTGTGGCGGCCGTACCACCTGATCGGACTGGAACTCGGCTTCTCCGTCGCCTGGACGGCGCTTCTGCACCAGCCGACCGGCGCGCCGACGGGATTCCGGGCCGACGTGGCGGCGACCGCCAAGCGCGACCTCAAACCCGGCGAAATGCTCGACGGCGAAGGCGGCTTCACGGTCTGGGGCCGCTTGATGCCGGCCGAGGCATCGCTTGCCATGGGCGCGCTGCCGATCGGCCTCGCCCACGGCGTCAAACTCAAGAACGCGGTGCGGGCCGGCCAGGTGGTGACCTGGGCCGACGTCGAACTGACCGATGCCAAATCGAACGCCATCGGCTATCGTGTCCGGCGCGAAATGGAAGCCCAATTCGGCGCCGGCGAGGCGGCGGCCTGACGGAGCGAACGCATGTTCGTCGACACCGAACCGCTCGACGCCTATGACGCCCTGATCGCCAAGGGCGAACTGCGGTCCGATCCGATCCAGGCCTCGTCCATGCGCCGGCTGCAGGCGCTCTCCGATTCCCTTGCCGAATACGGCCGCCAGATGGGCCGTACCGGCTGGCGCGCCAGGCTTTCGCTCCGCGGCGGCAAGAAGCCGCCACCCAAGGGGCTTTATTTCTGGGGCGGCGTCGGGCGCGGCAAGACCATGCTCATGGATCTCTTCTTCGCGCACTGCCAGGTCAACGAGGACGAAAAGAAACACGTCCACTTCCACGCCTTCATGCAGGAAGTGCACAAGCGCCTGCACGCCTTCCGCGAGGCGCAGAAGGCCGGCAAGGTGTCGGAAAACACCGACCCCATCGAAGCGCTTTCCAAGGTCATCGTGGAGCGCGCATGGCTGCTCTGCTTCGACGAATTCCACGTCACCGACATCGCCGACGCGATGATTCTGGGCCGGCTTTTCGAAGCCCTGTTCGCACGCGGGATCGTCATCGTCGCCACCTCCAACCGCCATCCCAAGGACCTCTACAAGGACGGCCTGCAGCGTGAACGATTCCTGCCGTTCATCGACATCTTCCTGACCAAAATGGAGGTGATCGAACTCGACAACGGCACCGACTACCGCCTCGAACGGCTGCAATCCATGGACGTCTACATGACGCCGACCGGGACCGAGAGCACGGCCAAGTTGGAGCGCGCCTTCGACACGCTCGCCGTCGGCCTGCCGGTAATCGAGCGCACGCTCAACGTCAATGGCCGCGATGTACATCTGCCACGCACCGCCGAGGGCGTCGCCTTCGCGCGCTTCAGCGAGCTTTGCGACCGGCCGCTCGGCGCCGGCGACTATCTTGCCTTCGCCGAATGTTTTCATACCCTGGTACTCGCCGATATTCCGCGCATGAGCCCGGCCAAGCGCGATCAGGCCAAGCGCTTCGTCACCCTGGTCGATGCCCTCTACGATGCCAAGGTCAAGCTGGTGTGCTCGGCCGAAGCCGGACCGACTGAGCTCTATACCGCCGGCGACGGCGCCTTCGAGTTCGAGCGCACCACATCGCGGCTGATCGAAATGCAGTCGCCGGAATACATGGCGCTTCCCCACCGCGGCTGACACCCTAAGGTCCTCGGCGAGAATGAGGCGGCAAGTTTTGGACCGAAAGGTCTGAAAAGAAGCGGTTTTTCCGGCGTTTGCCTTGCCCTTGTCATGTAAAACCGTTACGACAAGGGTGTTTAGAGGCCCAGGCGGCTCGCGCCGGGCGGAAACACGGCACAATTAGCTAGCTTGGAGTTGATTTCAATGGCACGCAACAAGATCGCCCTCATCGGCGCCGGCAACATCGGCGGCACCCTGGCCCACTTGGCCGGCCTCAAAGAACTGGGCGACATCGTACTCTTCGACATCGTCGACGGCGTTCCAGCCGGCAAGGCACTCGATATCGCCGAGTCCAGCCCGGTTGACGGTTTCGACGCCAAGCTCAGCGGCAGCAAGAACTACAGCGCCATCAAGGGCGCCGACGTCATCATCGTCACCGCCGGTATCGCCCGTAAGCCGGGCATGAGCCGCGACGACCTGCTCGGCATCAACACCAACGTCATGGAACAGGTCGGTGCCGGCATCAAGAAGTACGCGCCGAAGGCCTTCGTCATCTGCATCACCAACCCCTTGGACGTCATGGTCGGCGTGCTGCGCGAAGCCTGCGGGCTGCCGCACAACATGGTGGTCGGCATGGCCGGCGTGCTGGATTCGGCGCGGTTCCGCTACTTCCTCGCGGAAGAGTTCAAGGTCAGCGTCGAGGACGTCACCGCCTTCGTGCTTGGCGGCCACGGCGACACCATGGTGCCGAGCGTGCGCTACTCGACGGTCGCCGGCATTCCGCTGCCCGATCTGGTCAAGATGAAGTGGACCACCGACAAGCGTATCGAGGAAATCGTCGATCGCACCCGCATGGGCGGCGGCGAGATCGTGGCGCTGCTGAAGACCGGTTCCGCCTTCTACGCGCCAGCGGCGTCGGCCATCCAGATGGCCGAGAGCTACCTCAAGGACAAGAAGCGCGTGCTGCCCTGCGCCGCCTACCTGAAGGGCGAATATGGCGTCAAAGGCATCTACGTCGGCGTGCCGGTGGTGATCGGCGCCAAGGGCGTCGAGCGCATCGTCGAAATTTCGCTCGATGCCAACGAGAAGGCCATGTTCAAGAAGTCCGTCGACGCGGTGAAGGGCTTGAATGCCGCGGTGAAGAAGATCAAGGCGGCGGCGAAAAAGAAGAAGTAAGCCGGCCGTAATCCAACACCGATACATTCGGGCGCCAGGATCGGCGTCACCGGAACCGGGGAGAACAATATGAACATTCACGAGTACCAGGGGAAAACGCTGCTCGCCAAGTACGGCGTCAGCGTTCCCCGCGGCAAGGTGGCGTTCAGCGTCGATGAAGCGGTCAAGGCGGCCGAAGAGCTGGGCGGACCGGTCTACGTGGTCAAATCGCAGATCCATGCGGGCGGCCGCGGCGCCGGGCGCTTCAAGGGCAACGAAGGCGGCAAGGGCGGCGTACGCGTCGTCAAATCGGTCGCTGACGTCAAGGAGGCCGCCTCCGAAATGATCGGCCACGTCCTGGTCACCAAGCAGACCGGGCCGGCCGGCAAGGAGGTTAAGCGCCTCTACATCGAGGAAGGCTGCGACATCGCGCGCGAGCTTTATCTCGGCATGCTGCTCGACCGCGAAACCTCGCGCCTGACCATGATGGCGTCGACCGAAGGCGGCATGGAGATCGAGGAAGTGGCGGCCAAGACGCCCGAGAAGATCCTCAAGGTCGCCATCGATCCGGCGGTCGGCTTCAAGGGCTTCCACGCCCGCCAGCTCGCTTTCGGCCTCGGCCTCGAAGGCGACCAAGTCAAATCGGCGGTCAAGTTCATGACCGCGCTCTACAAGGCGTTCACCGACCTCGACTGTTCGCTGGTCGAGATCAACCCGCTTGTGGTGACCGGTTCCGGCGACGTCATCGCGCTCGACGCCAAGGTCAATTTCGACGACAACGCGCTCTACCGCCACAAGGACGTCGCCGAGATGCGCGACGAGTCGGAAGAAGACGACAAGGAACTCGAGGCCGGCAAGTACGACCTCAACTACATCGCGCTGGACGGCGAAATCGGCTGCATGGTCAACGGCGCCGGCCTCGCCATGGCAACCATGGACATCATCAAGCTGTGCGGTAGCGAGCCCGCCAACTTCCTCGACGTCGGCGGCGGCGCCACGGCCGAAAAGGTGACCGCGGCGTTCAAGATCATCCTCAAGGATCCGGCAGTCGAGGG
>JAYOXJ010000252.1:0-5513 GCA_038152725.1 Rhodospirillaceae bacterium | reverse complement strand
CGTATTCGTGACCCAGGGCCTGGTCGAGGCGCCTGATCAGGCCGGGACCGAAGCGCCTGGCCAGCGGCGCGCGGGGCTGGCGGGTGAGTTGGCCGATACGCCGAAGGCCCAGGCGATGCAGTCCTTCCGTTGCCGTCGGAGCGATCCGGAGTGCCGCTACCGGAAACGAGGCTAATTCGCGTTTCGTGGCATCGGCGCCGGAGGGCAGGGCAACGACTGCGCCAGCCGATGCCGGCGCGAAGCGGGCCGCCGCCCAGGCGGCGCCGGGGGTGGTAGCGACAGCCAACTTGTGGACGTAACCGAGCGCCGCAAGCCGCGCACTGAGATCAGCCAGCAGCGCCGCCTCGCCACCGAACAGATGCGCGGCGCCGGTGATCTCAAGCCAAAGGCCGCCGGTCCCGCCGCCACGGACATCGGCGTCGGGCGCGGTCCAGGGCGTGTAGCGGCCGCACCAGACGGCCAGCGCCATCAACGCACGGCGTTCGCCGGCCGGATCGGCGGGCGCGGTCCGCAGGTTGGGGACGAGGGCGCGGGCATCGGCGAGCGGCAGCCCCGGCGTGAGGCCGGCCGCCGCCGCCTGCCGGTCGACGGCAACGAGGACCGCCTGACCATTTGCTTCGGTGACGGTGGCCAGCGGGTCTTCGGTCGAGGTGCGGGGCCGTTCAGCCGGTGCGGGCAAGGCGCTCCCGCAGGGTGCCGCCGCTTTCCCGCGCCGGACGCGAAGGTCGGTCGCGAAGCGGGGCAGCCAGACGGAAACCACGCGCCGCTCGGGCCGCGCCCGGGCGTTCGTCGTCCTCATCGTGCCACTCCAACAGCCAATGACGGGGGCCCGTCTCCACGGCGGCCGTGCCCCGGCATCGCCACAGCACCGCCTGCCAGCGCGCCGGCCCGGGCCCTAGATGGGCGAGATGGGGGCCGGCCGGATGCGAACTGGCGGCGGCGGCGATGCGCCAGCGGGTTGCTGTGACCAGCGCGTCGTCGCTGCCGGCGGTGACCAGCATGGCCAGCGTGCCGCCGGTTTCCGCGGCCAGTTGCAGCCGCCGCGCCGCCACCGACGAGAGATGCTGCATCTCGCCCAGGACCGCGGCGACGGCGCCGCTGCGCAGGCCTTCCTCCATGACCCAGGGAATCTGCCGCGCTTGAGCGCAATTAACTAATATCAAGTTATTATGATTGAGGCCGAAACTTTCCAGTCCCGGCGCATGCAGGCGGGCGCCGGCACGATTGTCGGTCCGGCACCACAGCACCGGTCTCGACGCTGCGGCACGGCCGAGCAGGGCGGCGGCGAAACCGAGCGCCGCCGGCAGGTGGTCGACGCCGTCGGCGGCCCCATCGGCCGTCTCGGGAGCGACCTCGTGCAGTGCCGCAGCCATGAGCCCGCCCCAGGGCAGTGCGCGGTCGACCTCGCCAACACCGAATGCCAGCGCCGGGCGGGCGGCGCGGTGCGATTCCGACGCGCGTTCGAGACGGCCGATGCGCCGGCGCAAGTCGTCGAGAACGGCGCTTTTGGAGATGCCTGGGGGCATTGCCCAACCTCATTTGTTCTTATTTTGTTCTAATCAAGAACAAGGTTCCGGTCAAGCGATCTCGCGGGCCGTTTCGCGTGTTGTCTCGTGGGCGCTCTCGGGGGATCGGGTCAGATTTCGATGCAGATCTTGCCGAAGTGCCGGCCGGCTTCCAGGCGTTCGACCGCGGCGGCCGTCTCCGCCAGTGGATAGACACTGTCGATCACCGGTTTGGTGCCGTGCAGCGCCATCGCCCGGCACATCGCCTCCATGCCCTGGCGGCTGCCCACGGTAACGCCCTGCATGCGTACCTGGCGGCTGACTACGAAAGGCAGCAGGATGTCGCCGAAGGTAGCCCCCGACAGCACGCCGATCATGCTGACCATGCCGCCCGGCCTGACCGCCATCAGCGATTGCTTGAGCGTCTGGGTTCCGCCGAGTTCGACGACATGATCGACGCCACGGCCGCCGGAAATCTCCAGCGCGGCACGGCCCCAATCGGGATTGCTGTTGTAGTTGATCAGGTGGTCGGCGCCGAGCTCCTTTGCGCGCTCGAGCTTTTCGTCGCTGGACGACGTCACGATCACCTCAGCGCCGGCTAGCTTGGCGAACTGCAGCGCGAACAGCGAGACCCCGCCGGTGCCTTGGGTCAGCACCAGATCGCCGGGCTCGACCCGGCCGAGCGTGACGATGGCGCTCCAGGCCGTCAGCCCGGCGCAGGGGACCGCCGCCGCTTCGACGTCGGAAAGGTGTTCGGGCGTCCTCACCAGGGCATGCGCCGGAAAGGCGCGAAGTTCGCATAGCATGCCGTTCTCGCTCTTGCCGGGCCGGGTATCGAGCGTTTTGCGGTCCGGCTCGCCGCCGATCCAGTCGGGGCAGAAGTTGGCGGTGACACGCTCACCGACCTGCCAGCCTTCGACACCTGCGCCGAGCGCCGCAATCTCGCCGGCACCGTCGGAGAGCGGAATCAAGTTCTCCAACTTCTGCTGCCTGCGATAGCCGCCCTTGAGAATCAGCAGATCGCGGAAATTGAGCGACGATGCGCCGAGACGGACCAACACCTCGCCTGGCCCCGGCACCGGATCCGGCAAATCCATCAGTTCCAGGGCATCGGCCCCGCTCGCCGTCTTCAACACCATCGCCTTCATATCGTCCAATTCCTCCGTCTTGCTTGCTTGAGCAAGGTCATTTCCGTAAGCGCGACAAAACCCTATGCTGCGCAGCATTCCTGCATGGCCGCATTGGAGCCCTCCGAAGTCATATATGCAAATGCAATTCTAAGCATCGACGAGATGTACCGCGCC
Source organism: Rhodospirillaceae bacterium (assembly GCA_038152725.1). Lineage (GTDB taxonomy): Bacteria > Pseudomonadota > Alphaproteobacteria > Rhodospirillales > Casp-alpha2 > TMED8. The sequence continues at coordinate 2,704 of JAYOXJ010000252.1, read as the reverse complement.
GACGTGCTCGCCATGGAGGCGGGCGTATCCGGGCTGCAACTCATGGAAAACGCCGGCCAGGGCGTCGCCGAGGCGATCCAGGAACACTGGCTCTCCTACCCGGTGACGGTGCTTTGCGGCCCCGGCAACAACGGCGGCGACGGTTTCGTCGTCGCACGGCTGCTCTCGGAGGCGGGTTGACCAGTGAAACTGGCGCTGCTCGGCGATGCCACGGCCCTCAAGGGCGATGCCGCCGCCAACGCCAAACGCTGGAACGGAAAAATTATGCCGCTCGGCCTGAATGCCCTGGAAGGCGCGGAACTGGTCGTCGATGCCCTATTCGGCGCCGGGCTGACCCGGCCGATCGAAGGCGTCGCAGCCGAGGTCATCGAGGCTATCGACGCACGTTGGCTTAGTTGCGTCGCCATCGACGTACCGAGCGGCATTCACGGCGATACCGGTCAGGTCATGGGGGTCGCCGCGCACGCCGATCTGACGCTCAGTTTCTTCCGGCCGAAACCGGCACATCTGTTGATTCCCGGCCGCGAATACTGCGGCGACGTCGAGATCGTCGATATCGGCATCCCGGAGAGCGTTCTCGACGAGATCGCGCCGGCCACGCAGGTGAACGGACCGGACCTCTGGGCCGGGCGGTTCCCATGGCCGGAGGCTTCAGGTCATAAGTATTCCCGCGGCCATGCCATCATCGCCGGCGGCGCGGTGATGACCGGCGCGGCCCAGCTTGCCGCGGGCGCCGCCAGGCGCACCGGCGCGGGACTGGTGACCATCGCGACGCCACCGGCCGCTTTCGACATCTACGCCTCGGGCCAGCCCGGCAATCTAGTCAAGAGCGTGGTCGACCGCCATGCCTTCGCCAATGCATTGACCGATCCCAGGATCAACGCCTGCCTGATCGGCCCCGGCATCGGCATCGGCGAGGCGACCCGTGCCCGGGTCTTCGCGGCACTGGCGACCCGCAGGGCCTGTGTCATCGACGCCGACGCCATCAGTTCGTTCGCCCCCGACCCTCACACGCTGTTCGGCGCGATCAAGGGGCCCTGCGTGCTGACGCCGCATGAAGGTGAGTTCAAGCGCCTGTTCGGCGATGTCGATATCTCGGCCGGCCGGCTCGAGCGCGCACGCGCGGCGGCTAGGCGGAGCGGGGCGGTGGTGCTGCTCAAAGGCGCCGACACGGTTGTCTCTAAACCGGATGGCGAAGCGGTGATCAACGCCACTGGGACACCGTTCTTGGCGACCGCCGGCAGCGGCGACGTGCTGGCCGGCATGGTGGTGTCGCTGATGGCCCAGGGCATCGCCCCGTTCGACGCGGCGGCGACAGCTGCGTGGCTGCACGGTACGGCGGCGGAATCGTTCGGCCCGGGCCTGATCGCCGAAGATCTGGTGGACGGCATCCCGGAAGCGCTTGATGAACTGCTCGACTGGGAATGATACCTTGCAAGGCAGGATCAATCAGCCATTCTTATGTCTGTCATGAACGTACAAGCGAAAGCCGGATTCCTCGACCGAACGTTGCGCAACCTGCGGCGCGGCTGGGAGAATCTTGCCGGTGCCAGCTATGACGCCGAACACGCCAGCACCCGGCCCGACCTCCCGGACGAGGACATCCAGCGCCTGCGCCGACAGATGCAGGCCTGTCTCGAGGGTAAGGGTGGCGAGGTTTCGGCCCGTGCCCGGGCGGCAGGGCTTGGCCATGTCTATCTCGCGCTCGACGAGGTCGGCAAGGAACGCTTCCTGCGCACCCTGAACGACGAATTCAGCGCCCCGGCAGCGGCTATCCGCACTGCCATCAAGACCTATGAAGGCGCCGGAGATGCCGTGACGCGCTCGCAAGCTGAAGCCGATCTGCGCGAGGCCCTGGAATCGCCACGACTCAAACTATTGCGTCAATTCAATGAACTGCCCGACGGCGTTAAGTTTTTGGTGGATATGCGTGCAACCCTGCTGACGCTTACCCGCAAGGATCGCTCGCTGCGCCCACTGGAGCAGGACCTGAAACACCTGCTGGCTTCCTGGTTCGATATCGGCTTTCTCGAACTCCGGCGCATCACTTGGAACACCGCGTCTGCCGCATTGCTGGAAAAACTGATCGCCTACGAGGCGGTACACACTATCGCCAGTTGGAACGATCTCAAGAACCGGCTCGACTCCGACCGCCGCTGCTTCGCCTATTTCCACCCGAAAATGCCGGACGAACCACTGATCTTCGTGGAAGTTGCGCTAGTCAACGGCCTTGCCGGCAACGTCCAGGCACTTTTGGACGAAAGCGCACCGGTGCAAGACTCCGGAGCGGCTAATACGGCGATTTTCTATTCCATCTCCAACGCGCAGAAGGGCCTTGCCGGCATCAGCTTCGGCAATTTCCTGATCAAACGCGTCGCGGCCAGGCTTTCCGAGGAATTCCCCGGCCTCAACACTTTCGCCACGCTGTCGCCGATCCCAGGCTTCAAGCGTTGGCTCGAAGGCACCTTCGCGGAAGGTAAGTTGGGGCCGCTGAGCGCCGCGGAGCGAAAAGCGCTCTCGGGCGTCACCGGCAAGTCGGGCGGCGCCAAGGGCGCATTGAAGGCGCTGCTTTCCGACAACAGCTGGGTCAAGGATACCAAGGCAACGGCGACCCTGAAGCCGATTCTGCTCAAGTTGGTCGCGCGTTATCTGGCTCAGGAGAAGCGACCGGACGGCCGCGCGCTCGACCCGGTCGCGCACTTCC
>JAYOXJ010000251.1:0-5528 GCA_038152725.1 Rhodospirillaceae bacterium | reverse complement strand
CCTTGCCGCACTCGCCCTTCTTGTAGCACTTGCCGCGGACGTCGATGTTGCCGCTATCGCAGGCCTTGCCGATATTGATGGTGCAGGCCGCCTTGTGGGTGACCGGGTTGGCGTTGCGGAAGTAGTCGGACGGGCACGACCAGCACTCGCCGCCGTTACGCGGATCGAAGAACGAACCCTTGTCCAGCCGAACTTGCCCTTGAACTCGGCCTTCATCAGCGCGGCCTTGGTGATCTTTTCGCAGGCCTTGCCGTCGGTGACCGCGAAGACGGTGCGGTTGGAGCCCTCGCAGGTCCAGTATTCGCCGCCGTTACGCGGATCGGTGAAGGCGCCCTTCGGCTTCGGATTGTCGACCTTGCCCAGGAACTCGGCCCTGGAAAGTTTTTCGCCGAGGATGTTCTTGGTGGCGCAGGCCTTGCTGTCGGTGACCGCGTAGGCGGTGCGGCGCGGACGGTCCTTCGGGCATTTCCACCATTCGCCGCCCTTGCGCGGGTCGAAGAAGGCGCCGGACGGTTTCGGCGTCTTGGTCTTGCCGAGGTATTTCGCCTTGTGGAAGTCGCTCGACGCGCGGCGCTCGCAGGCCTTGCCCTCGTTCACGGGGAAGATGGTGCGATGCGTGCCCGACGGGCAGTCCCAGCACTCGCCGCCGTTGCGCGGGTCGAAAAACGCGCCCTTGGGGCAGGAGTTCTTCTCGTACTTGGCGGCGGCGGTGGTGCAGACATTTTCGTTCAGGCCGCCGCATTTCGGCGCCGGCGCGCTGGCCTCGGCGACCGACGCGCCGAGGAACAGGATAAGGCCCGCGAATATGGCGCAGGCAGCCGTCCTGGAGAGACTTTTCAAGGTTCCCATGATCAGTGTCCTCTGGTTTTCGTGTTGGACCGCTGGGCGGTCGGAAGGGCGCGGCAGGCACCCATCGATTTCGTCGATGTTAACATGAATTAATTTTCATGCGTAACAACCATTCGTCACAGACAGGACGAAAAAGTTTACCAATGCGTGTAAGAAAAACGGCGCTCAGTCGACGATGAAAAGGGTGGCGCCGTCGGTGGTCGAGGAGCGGTGCGGCTCGGCGCCGTCGGCGACCTGGTAGCTCATGCCCGGCGTCAGCGTGAAACGCCTGCCGTCGGCGAGTTCGGTATCGAGTTCGCCGGCGACGCAATAGAGGAGATGGCCCTTCTGGCACCAGTGATCGGCGAGGTAGCCGGGCGTGTACTCGACCATGCGCACGCGGATCGGACCGAAATTCCGGGTTCGCCAATAGGCCTTGCCGGTTTCGCCGGGGTGTTCGGTGCGTTCGACTTCCGACCAGTCCGTCGTCCCGAACGGGATGTCCGACATTTCCATGCGTCTACTCCGCCGCCATCCGGCTGGCGTCGCCGCCGCCCATAAAGTCGCGCATCAGATCGGCCTGTTTGGCGTGCATCTCGCGCCGGGCCTTGTCCTTCACGTGGCCGTAGCCGCGGAGCTTCAGGGGCAGGCGCGCGAGTTCGACGGCCGTGGCGTGGTTCTCCGGGGTGAGGCCGTCGACCAGCGCGGCGACGAGCGTCTCGTAATCGGCGATGTCGCGGCGTTCGGCACGGCGCTCGGCCGCCCAGCCGAAGAGATCGAGCGGCCCGCCGCGCAGCCCCTTCATCGAGGCCAGCAATTTCATCGCCTGGAACACCCAGGGGCCGTAGGTCTTCTTCTGCGGCTTGCCGGTGAGCGGGTCTTCGGCGGCAAGCCAGGGTGGCGCCAGATGGAACTTGAGCTTGGCGCCCGGTTCGAAGGCCTCGGCCAGCGCGCGCTCGAAGCGGCCGTCGGTATAAAGTCTCGCAACCTCGTATTCGTCCTTGTAGGCGAGCAGCTTGAAGTAGGCGCGTTCGACGGCATCGGTGAGTTCGCAGCGTCCGTCCGGCGCCGTCTCGGCCTCGGCCGCGGCGACGCGCGCAACCAAATCACGGTAGCGTTCGGCCAAGGCGGCGTTCTGATATTGGGTGAGGTCGGCCATGCGCTCGGTGACGAAGTCCACTTCTGCCTCGGCCTCGATGGCGGCAGCCGGGACGCCGAGACCGGCGGCTTTTTCCACGGCGGCGCGGTCATGCGCGGCGCGCCGGCCCCAGGTGAAGGCGCGGATGTTGGCCTCGACGGCGACGCGGTTGAGCTCGATGGCGCGGACGATGGCCGGTTCGGTCAAGGGCAGCAGGCCCTTCTGGAAGGCGTAGCCGATCAGGAACAGGTTGGCGGCGATGGTGTCGCCCATGAGGCGCCGCGCAAGTTCCGTCGCCTCGACATAGTCGGCCTTGCCGCCGGTCGCGGTGTCGATGGCGTCGCGCAATTGCGCGTCCGGGAACTCCAAGTCGGGCGCGCGGGTGAAGTCGGCGGTCATGGTCTCGTGCGCGTTGACGACGGCCTGGCTGCGGCCGGCCTGCAGCTTGGAGATGGTCTCGTCGCCGCCGGCGGTGACCATGTCGCAGCCCATCAGCAAATCCGCGCCGCCCGAGGCGATGCGCACCGCATAGAGCTTGGAGGCGTCGTCGCAGATGCGGATGTGGGCATAGACGGCACCGTTCTTCTGCGCCAGGCCGGCGACGTCCAAGACGGTGACGCCCTTCTTCTCGACATGCGCGGCCATGGCGATGAGCGCGGAGACGGTAACGACGCCGGTGCCGCCGATGCCGCCGACGACGATGGAATAGGGGCGCAGGCTCTTGGCCGGCTCAGGCGTCGGCAATACAGGCCACGGTGTATCGGTGGCGACCGCGCGGGCGGGCTCCTGCTTCGGTTTTTTCGGCGCCGCGCCCTCGACGGTGACGAAGCTCGGGCAGAAGCCATCGACGCAGGTGAAATCCTTGTTGCAGTTGGACTGGTCGATGGCGCGCTTGCGCCCCAAGGGCGTCTCCTTCGGCACCACCGAGACGCAGTTCGATTGCACGCCGCAGTCGCCGCAGCCCTCGCAGACGAACTCGTTGATGAAGGCGCGCTTGGCCGGGTCGGGGTAGGTGCCGCGTTTGCGCCGGCGGCGCTTCTCGGCGGCGCAGGTCTGGTCGTAGATGATCGCGGTGACGCCCGGCAGCTGGCGCAACTGGCGCTGCAACGCGTCCATCTCGTGACGTTCGTGGAAGGTGACGCCGGGCGCCCAGTGGAGGCCGATCGGATACTTGTCGGGCTCGTCGGAGACGATGGCGATGCGCTTGACGCCCTCGGCGTGGATCTGGCGCGAGATCATCGGCACGTCCAGGGGCCCGTCCATCGGCTGGCCGCCGGTCATGGCGACGGCGTCGTTGTAGAGGATCTTGTAGGTGATGTTGACCTTGGCGGCGACGGCGGCGCGGATGGCGAGGATGCCGGAGTGGTAATAGGTTCCGTCGCCGATGTTGGTGAAGATGTGCGGCGTCTCGGTGAACGGCGCCTGGCCGATCCAGTTCGCACCTTCGCCGCCCATGTGGGTGAAGGTCTCGGTAGCGCGGTCCATCCACAGCACCATGTAGTGGCAGCCGATGCCGGCAGCGGCGCGCGAGCCTTCCGGTATCTTGGTCGACGTGTTGTGCGGGCAGCCCGAACAGAAGTAGGGCAGGCGCTGGATGTTGGTCTTGTGCGCCTTGATCTCGGCTTCCTTGGCGTCGAGAAAGCGGAGCCGCTTGTCGACGGCCTCGGAGGCATAGAGGGGCTGCAGGCGCTTGGCGATGACGCGGGCAATGCGGGCCGGCGTCAGCTCGCCGGCGGACGGCAGTATCCACTCGCGGTTCTCGTCGAACTTGCCGACGATGCGCGGCCGCTTGGCCTCGTCCCAGTTGTAGAGCTGCTCCTTCATCTGGTTCTCGATGACGGCGCGCTTCTCCTCGATCACCAGAACCTCTTCCAGGTTCATGGCGAACTGGCGGACCACGGTGGGCTCCAGCGGCCACGGCATGCCGATCTTCAAGACCGTGAGGCCGATCCGTTCGGCCGCCGCCTGGTCGATACCGAGATCGTCGAGTGCTTGGAGCGTGTCGAGATAGGCCTTGCCGGTGGCGACGATGCCGAAGCGGGGCTTCGACGACGTCATGGTGACGCGGTTCAGGTTATTGGCCCGCGCGAAGGCGCGCGCGGCGTAGATCTTGTAGCGATGCAGCCGCATCTCCTGCTCGACCGGCGGATCGGGCCAGCGGATCGAGAGCCCGCCCGGCGGCATCTCGAAGTCGTCGGGCATGACGATCTTGAGCGCGGCGGGATCGACCGCGACGGAGGCGGAGCTGTCGACGTTGTCGGTGATGCACTTGAGCCCGGTCCAGCAGCCCGAATAGCGCGACATGGCGAAACCCAGGAGCCCGTATTCGATCACCTCGGCGACGTCGACCGGGTTGAGCAGCGGAATCTGCGCGTCGATGATGGCATGTTCGGACTGGCTCGGCACGGTCGAGGACTTGCATGCCGGATCGTCGCCGAACAGCGCCAGCACACCGCCGGTCTTCGACGTGCCGGCGAGGTTGGCGTGGCGGAAGACGTCTCCGGAGCGGTCGACGCCCGGGCCCTTGCCGTACCAGATGCCGAAGACGCCGTCGTACTTGGCGCCGGCATGCAGCCCGACCTGCTGCGTGCCCCAGAGCGCGGTGGCCGCAAGGTCTTCGTTGACGGCGGGGTGAAACTTGACGTGGTGCTCTTCCAGGATGGCGCGTGCACCCTTGAACTCCTTGTCGACGCCGCCCAAGGGCGAGCCCCGGTAGCCGGTAACGTAGCCGGCGGTGCGCAATCCCGCCATGGCGTCGCGACGCTGCTGCTCGATGGCGAGGCGGACCAGCGCCTGGGTGCCGTTGATGAAAATCCGGCCCCGCTCCAGGCGGTACTTGTCGTCGAGGCTGACGTTGATCAGGTCCATGGCCGATTACTCTACCTGTAGGCCGCTAAGCGGGCAATTGGCCAGCGGCGGCGGAAGCGAATACGAAAGGAAACGGCGCTCCGCTGGAACGGCAGCGCAATAGATTGTCGCGGTTACACGGTTTCGGGTGATTTTTCGGACGCGAGGGGGTATAGCCATGCCCATGATTTCGAGCGCCACATCCGCGAATCCGGTTCGGAGTGCCGGCCGATGACGATCCTGGTCACCGGCGTGGCGGGCTTCATCGGCTCGTCGGTCAGCCACGTTCTGCTGGACCGCGGCGAGAAGGTCGTTGGCGTCGACAATCTCAACGACTACTACGATCCGAACCTGAAGCAGGCCAGGCTCGACCGCCTGGCGGCGCGCAAGGGATTCAAGTTCCACAAGCTCGACATCGCCGACCGCGTCCCGGTCGAGGCGGTGTTCGCCAACTACCCCGACATCACCGGCGTCATCCACCTGGCGGCCCAGGCCGGCGTGCGCTATTCGCTGATCAATCCCTACGCCTATACGCGCTCGAACATCGAGGGCCACCTGGTGCTGATGGAAGCGGCGAGGCGCGCCAAGAAGCTCAAGCATTTCGTCTACGCATCGTCGTCGTCGGTCTACGGCGCCAACACCGATTTTCCGTTCTCGACTGAGGACCGCACCGACAGCCCGGTGTCGCTCTACGCGGCGACCAAGAAATCGATGG
>JAYOXJ010000250.1:0-5531 GCA_038152725.1 Rhodospirillaceae bacterium | reverse complement strand
GCGCGAGCGCATGGGCCATATCGAGCTGGCCTCGCCGGTGGCGCATATCTGGTTCATGAAGTCGCTTCCGAGCCGTGTCGGCCTGTTGCTCGACATGACCCTGAAGGACCTGGAGCGGATCCTCTACTTCGAAAACCATGTCGTCATCGAGCCCGGCCTGACGCCGCTGCGCCTGCATGAGATGATGACCGAGGAGGAGTACCAGAACGCGCTCGACGAATACGGCGAGGATGCGTTCCAGGTCGGCATCGGCGCGGAAGCCTTGCGCACGATGCTGGAAGCCATCGACCTCGAGGAAGAGCGCGTCAACCTGCGTACCGACCTCAAGGAAACCAAGTCGGAAGCCAAGCGCAAGAAGCTGGTTAAGCGCCTGAAGCTGGTCGAGGCGTTCCTCGAGTCCGGCGCGCGTCCGGAGTGGATGATAATGGAAGTCATTCCGGTCATTCCGCCGGAACTGCGTCCGTTGGTACCGCTCGACGGTGGCCGCTTCGCGACCTCGGACCTCAACGACCTCTACCGCCGCGTGATCAACCGCAACAACCGCCTGAAGCGGCTGATCGAACTGCGCGCGCCTGAGATCATCGTGCGCAACGAAAAGCGCATGCTGCAGGAGGCCGTCGACGCGCTGTTCGACAACGGCCGCCGTGGCCGCGCCATCACGGGGGCCAACAAGCGTCCGCTGAAGTCGCTCTCCGATATGCTGAAGGGCAAGCAGGGCCGGTTCCGTCAGAACCTGCTCGGCAAGCGCGTCGACTATTCCGGCCGCTCCGTAATCGTGGTCGGTCCTGAGCTCAAGCTGCACCAGTGCGGCCTGCCGAAGAAGATGGCCTTGGAACTGTTCAAGCCGTTCATCTACTCGAAGCTCGAACTCTACGGCATGGCGACCACCATCAAGGCGGCCAAGCGCATGCTCGAGAAAGAGCGCCCGGAAGTTTGGGACATCCTCGAAGAGGTCATCCGCGAACACCCGGTGCTGCTCAACCGTGCGCCGACGCTCCACCGCCTCGGCATTCAGGCGTTCGAGCCGGTGCTGATCGAGGGCAAGGCGATCCAGCTGCACCCGCTGGTCTGCGCCGCCTTCAACGCCGACTTCGACGGCGACCAGATGGCCGTGCACGTGCCGCTCAGCCTGGAAGCCCAGCTCGAAGCCCGCGTGCTGATGATGTCGACCAACAACATCCTCAGCCCGGCCAACGGCAAGCCGATCATCGTGCCGTCGCAGGACATCATTCTCGGCCTCTACTACATGACGCTCGATCGTCCGGGCGCCAAGGGCGAGGGCATGGTGTTCTCCGACGTCGGCGAAATCGAGCAAGCGCTCGACGCCGGCGCGGTCAGCCTGCATGCCAAGGTGACGGCGCGTTATCGCACCGTCGATTCTGACAACAACTCGATCATCGTCCGCGTCGAGACCACGCCGGGGCGCATGCTGCTGGCGGAAATCCTGCCGCGTAACCCGAACGTGCCGTTCGGCCTGATCAACCGTCTGCTGACCAAGCGCGAAATCTCGAACATCATCGACGAGGTCTATCGCCATTGCGGTCAGAAGGAGACGGTGATCTTCGCCGACCGTATGATGGCCATGGGCTTCAACTCCGCCTGCAAGGCCGGCATTTCCTTCGGCAAGGATGACCTGGTCATCCCGGAAACCAAGGAAGGGCTCGTTCACGAGACCGAAGAGAAGGTCAAACAGTACGAGCAGCAGTACCAGGACGGCCTGATCACCCAGGGCGAGAAGTACAACAAGGTGGTCGACGCCTGGTCGCACTGCACCGACCGGGTCGCCGACGAGATGATGAAGAAGATTTCGGGCATCGATCCATCCGCCGAAATCAACGCGGTCTACATGATGGCGCACTCCGGTGCCCGTGGTTCGGCGGCGCAGATGAAGCAGCTCGCCGGCATGCGCGGCCTGATGGCCAAGCCGTCGGGCGAGATCATCGAAACGCCGATCATCTCGAACTTCAAGGAAGGCCTGACCGTGCTCGAATACTTCAACTCCACCCACGGAGCCCGTAAGGGTCTCGCCGACACCGCCTTGAAGACCGCCAACTCGGGTTATCTGACCCGCCGTCTCGTCGACGTCGCGCAGGACTGCATCATCGTCGAAGACGATTGCGGCACCAAGCGCGGTATCACCATCAACGCCCTCATCGAGGGCGGTGAGGTGGTCGCGCCGTTGGTCGACCGGATCCTCGGCCGTACCGCGGCTGCGGACATCATCCATCCGGATACGGGCAAGGTTCTGGTCAAGGCCGGCACCTTGATCGAGGAAGAGCAGTGCGCGCTCATCGCCGAAGCGGAAATGGAAAAGGCGCAGATCCGTTCGGTGCTGACCTGCGATTCGCAGGAAGGTGTCTGCGGTGCGTGCTACGGCCGTGACCTCGCGCGGGGAACCAGGGTCAACAAGGGTGAGGCCGTCGGCGTCATCGCGGCCCAGTCCATCGGCGAACCGGGCACTCAGCTCACCATGCGTACCTTCCACATCGGTGGCGCCGTTCAGCGCGGCACCGAACAGTCGAGCGTGGAAGCGGCCGTCACCGGCAAGGTTCAGTTCCACGAGTGCAACACCGTCAAGAACTCCGGCGGCGTGCAGATCGTCATGAGCCGAAACGGCGAACTGGTCCTGATCGACGAGCAGAAGCGCGAACGCGCCCGTCACCGGGTGCCGTACGGTGCCAAGCTGCTGGTCAAAGACAAGCAGTCGGTCGAGCGTGGCGACAAGCTGGCGGAGTGGGATCCGTACACCCTGCCGATCATCACCGAGAAGGAGGGCGTGGTTCACTACATGGACCTGGTCGAGGGCATTTCCATGACCGAACGCCTCGACGAAGCCACTGGCATCGCGTCGAAAGTTGTCGTTGACTGGAAGCAGCAGCCGCGCGGTAGCGAGTTGAAGCCGCGAATTACGTTGCGCAACAAGAAGGGCGACGTCGTCGCCTTGGATAACGGCCTCGAGGCCCGTTACTTCCTGTCGGTGGACGCGATTCTGTCGGTCGACGCCGGCCAGACGGTGCACGCCGGCGACGTTCTCGCCCGTATCCCGCGCGAATCGGCCAAGACCCGTGACATCACCGGCGGTCTGCCGCGGGTGGCGGAACTGTTCGAGGCCCGCAAGCCCAAGGATCACGCGATCATCGCGGAAAACGAGGGCCGCGTGGAATTCGGCAAGGACTACAAGAACAAGCGTCGGATTCTCGTGGTTCCGGCCGATGGCGAAGAGCCGATCGAATACCTGATCCCGAAGGGCAAGCACATCTCGGTGCAGGAAGGCGACTATGTGCGTGTCGGCGACCCGCTCATGGACGGCAACCCGGTGCCGCACGATATCCTTCGCGTGCTCGGCGTCGAGGCCCTGGCGGAGTACCTGATCAACGAAATTCAGGACGTCTATCGACTGCAGGGCGTTGGCATCAACGACAAGCACATCGAGGTCATCGTTCGCCAGATGCTGCAGAAGGTCGAAATCGTCGATCCGGGCGATACCACCTATCTCATCGGTGAATTGGCCGATCGCCTCGAATTCGACCGAATCAACGAGGAAACCAAGGCCGAAGGCGGTCGAATCGCCAACGCGAGCCCGGTGCTCCAGGGCATCACCAAGGCCAGCCTGCAGACACACTCGTTCATTTCGGCGGCTTCGTTCCAGGAAACCACGCGAGTCCTTACGGAAGCCGCGGTTTCCGGCAAGGTCGACAACCTGATCGGGCTCAAGGAAAACGTCATCGTCGGCCGCCCGATTCCGGCCGGTACCGGTGCGGTGATGAACCGCTACCGCGAAGTAGCGCAGGAGCGCGACGCCGAACTTTCCGCCATCGAGACGGAACGCGAGGCGAAACTGGCGGAAGAGCTGGGAATCAGCGCTCCGGCCGGCGAAGACTGATCTTTTTCCGCACTGCAGCAAAAGCGCGGCGGTCCGGGCTTCCGGGCCGCCGCAATCGTCTGGAAATAAGGCGTTCTTTGTACTTGACGCCTATATGAGCCCTCACTATATTCCGGCCCACCTTCGCGGGGGCTGGTGGTAGACCCAGCGGTTTAGACGCAGCCTTGGACGCGATACGGAGATAAAAATTCGGTTCGGCACGACGTCGGGCAGACTGGGCAAGCCCGTCCGACGTGTTTTGATTGGGACCTAGGTGGCGCAAGGCAGCGAATTGGCGGCCTTGTCGCTTAACTTCACCCTGGTCCGAAGTAGTTTGATTGATACCTGGCCCGGTATTTGGAGATGGACGTAAGGCATGCCAACGATTAACCAGTTGATCCGCAAGCCCCGCAAAAGCCCGGTAACCCGTAACAAGGTGCCGGCTCTGGAGGCTTGTCCGCAAAAGCGGGGCGTATGCACGCGCGTATATACGACGACCCCGAAGAAGCCGAACTCGGCGCTTCGTAAGGTTGCCCGCGTGCGCCTGACCAACGGTTTCGAAGTGACCAGCTACATCCCGGGCGAAGGTCACAACCTTCAGGAACACTCGGTGGTGATGATCCGCGGCGGTCGCGTGAAGGACCTTCCGGGCGTTCGCTATCATATCATCCGCGGCACCCTCGATACCCAGGGCGTCAGTGACCGCCGTCAGCGCCGTTCCAAATACGGCGCCAAGCGGCCGAAATAAGGGAGCTCGACATGTCGCGACGTCACGCAGCCGAAAAGCGCGAAGTTCTGCCGGATCCGAAATTCAAGGATCTGGTCATCACCAAATTCATGAATGCCCTGATGGTCGACGGCAAGAAGTCGGTTGCCGAAACCATCGTTTACGGTGCCCTCGAGGGTATCCAGAAGAAGACCAGCGGCGATCCGCTATCCACCTTCCATGAAGCCATCGAAAACGTGAAGCCGTCGGTCGAGGTGCGTTCGCGCCGCGTCGGCGGTGCCACCTACCAGGTGCCTGTCGAAGTGCGCTCCGAGCGCCGCCAGGCGCTAGCGATTCGCTGGCTGGTGGAACATGCCCGCAAGCGCTCCGAGAACACCATGGTCGAGCGTTTGTCCGGCGAGCTGCTTGACGCGGCCAACAACCGGGGAGCTTCCGTGAAAAAACGGGAGGACACGCACAAAATGGCAGAGGCCAACAAGGCCTTCTCCCATTACCGCTGGTAACCTGAACGGAAGACCCATCCCATGGCCAGAACCCATCCCATCGAGCGCTACCGGAACATCGGCATCATGGCCCACATCGATGCCGGCAAGACGACCACGACCGAGCGAATTCTGTATTACACCGGTAAGTCCTACAAAATCGGTGAAGTTCATGACGGCAACGCCACCATGGACTGGATGGAGCAGGAGCAGGAGCGCGGCATCACCATCACTTCCGCCGCGACCACGGCCGAGTGGAAGGAACACCGCGTCAACATCATCGACACGCCGGGCCACGTCGACTTCACCATCGAAGTCGAGCGCTCGCTGCGCGTACTCGACGGCGCCGTTGCCGTGTTCGATTCGGTCGCCGGCGTCGAGCCGCAGTCCGAGACGGTGTGGCGTCAGGCCGACAAGTACCACGTGCCGCGCATCTGCTTCGTCAACAAGATGGACCGCA
>JAYOXJ010000249.1:2424-5551 GCA_038152725.1 Rhodospirillaceae bacterium | reverse complement strand
GCGATGCGCGCCGAGTTGACGCGGCTCATCTGGCCGGCGCCGACGCCGACGGTCATGCCGTTCTTGACGTAGATGATGGCGTTGGATTTGACGTGCTTGCAGACCGTGAAGGCGAACTTCAGATCTGCCATTTCCTGCTCGGTCGGGGCCCGCTTGGTTACCACCTTCAGATCCTGGAGCACGCGGTTGTCGCGGCCCTGTAGCAGGTAGCCGCCGGCGAGCGAACGCACCGTCATGCCGGCCGCTTCCGGATCGGGCATGGCGCCGGTCTCGAGCACGCGGAGGTTCTTCTTCTCACCCAGGATGGCTTTCGCCTCAGGCGAAATCGCGGGCGCGATGATCACTTCGGCGAACAGCTTCGCGACCTCTTCCGCGGTGGCGCCGTCGAGTGTCTGGTTGAAGGCGATGATGCCACCGAAGGCGCTTTCGGTGTCGCACGAAAGGGCGCGCAGATAGGCCGTCTTGAGATCGTCGGCTTCCGCCACGCCGCAGGGGTTGGCGTGCTTGACGATGACGCAGGCCGGCTTGGCGGCGAATTCGGCGGCCAGCTCGAAGGCGGCGTCGGTGTCGTTCAGGTTGTTGAAGGAGAGCTCCTTGCCCTGCAGCTGCGTCGCCGTGGCGATGCCGGGCCGCGCCTCGCCGCCGGTGTAGAAGGCGGCTTCCTGGTGCGGGTTCTCGCCGTAGCGGAGCGTTTGCCTGAGTTCGCCGGCGAACACCGCGCGCGGCGGAAAAGTCTGCCCCAACTCGCCGGCGAACCAGGTCGAGATCGCCGCGTCGTAGGCGCCGGTGCGCCCGTAGGCCTTTGCGGCGAGTTCCTTGCGGAACGCATCCGAGGTGGCGCCGCCGCCCGCTTTCATCTCCTCGACGACGCGGCCGTAGTCGGCCGGATCTACGACGACGGTGACAAAGGCGTGGTTTTTGGCCGCCGCGCGGATCAGCGCCGGGCCGCCGATGTCGATGTTCTCGATACACTCGGCGAAATCGCCGCCGCCGGCGACGGTGGCCTCGAACGGATAGAGGTTCACGCAGAGAAGATCGATCGGCTTGATGCCGTGCTTTTCCATGGCGGCCTCGTGCGTGGCGTTGCCGCGCACCGCGAGCAAGCCGCCGTGAATGGTCGGCTGCAGCGTCTTGACGCGGCCGTCCATGATCTCCGGAAAACCGGTGAAGTCGGAAACCTCGATGACCGCGACGCCAGCCGCCTGCAGCGCCTTGGCGGAACCGCCGGTCGACAGGATCTCGACGCCGGCGGCGCCGAGCGCCTTCCCCAATTCGACAAGGCCCTGCTTGTCGGAGACGGAGATCAGCGCGCGTTTGATGGGTAGGGACATATAGGGGCTCCTTGCGGGCTCGCGTTGGTTTTCGACGGTCGCCTCAGCCGGACGCGGCGGCCTTGGCATTAGCGGCAGGGGTGGCGCCGGCATCGCCGGCATATTCGGGGACGAGGCCGCGCAGCACTTCCATAGCACCATTCTGATCGCGCGAATGGCAGGCGTCCTTGAGCTTTGTCATGGCGCTCTCGATAGCGGGCATGTCGGCGGCGCGGGGTTGCGCCAGCAGGATACCGGCGGCCGGCGACGACACCAGCGGCTCGGCGCCGTGGAACACTTCCTCGAACAGCTTCTCGCCGGGACGCAGGCCGACGATCTCGATCTTGACGTCCTTATCGGGCTCCAGGCCGGCGAGGCGGATCATCTGGCGGGCGAGATCGATGATCTTCACCGGCTCGCCCATGTCCAAGACGCAGATGTTGCCGGGCGGCACGCCGGCACCGGTCTCGCCGGCACCCAGTGCTGCGGCCTGCAAAACCAGTTCGACGGCCTCGCGCACGGTCATGAAATAGCGGCGCATTTCCGGGTCGGTCACGGTCAGCGGGCCGCCGTGTTCGAGCTGGCGCTGGAACAGCGGCACCACCGAACCGGTCGAACCGAGCACGTTGCCGAACCGCACGGTGACGAAGCGCGTGGCGTCGCCGGCGCCGGCCGCCGACTGGATGTCCTTGGCCTGGCAGTAGATCTCGGCCAGGCGCTTGGTCGCGCCCATCACCGAGCTCGGGTTGACCGCCTTGTCGGTGGAGATCACCACCATGTAACCGACACCGAACTTGAGGCAGGCATCTGCGACGTTGACGGTGCCCAGCGTATTGGTGGTGACGCCCTCGACGATGTTGCGCTCGACCATCGGCACGTGCTTCAGCGCGGCGGCATGGAACACGACTTCGGGCCTCGCCTCTTCGAACACCTGGTCGATGCGGCCGGCGTCGCGCACGTCGGCGATCTCGGGGGCGCGCGCCAGCGTCGGGAAATTCTCCGACACCTCGAGGTCGATGCGGTAGAGCGCGTATTCGGAATTGTCCACGAGGGTCAGCGCCGAGGGTCCGAGTGCGGCGAGCTGGCGCACCAGTTCGGCGCCGATGGAACCGCCGGCACCGGTCACCAGCACGCGCCGCCCGCCGATCAGCCGCGCCATGGCGTCGCGGTCGAGCGGCACCTGCGGCCGACCCAGCAGGTCCTCGACGTCGATCGGCTTGATCTCGAGCTTGTCGGCGACGCCGGTCTTGAAATCGGTCAGCTTGGGCAGCCGCGCCACGCTCAGGCCGAGCGCCCCAGCGGCGTCGACCAGCGCGCGCACGCGCGCGCCGTCCATGTCGTCTTTGGTCAGGATCAGCCGTCGTGGCGCTTGGCCCTGGCGCTTCAGCGCGGCGACGGCGCGCTCCAGATTGTCGACCGTGTCGATGACCTGGACGCCGTGTATTTCGCGCCCGACACGGCCCGTGTTTTCCGACAGGATGCCGACGGCACGGTAGTTGGCCTCACCGCTCTGGCGCAGCGCGCGCAGGAAAAGCTCGGCACCGTCGCCGGCGCCGATCAGCAGCACCGGGATGACGCCGGCGGCGGCCGGTCCGTTCTCGGTGCCGAATCGGCGATCCTTGATCAGGCGATAGAGGAAGCGCGGGCCGCCCAACAGCGCCATCAGCACGAACCACTCGATCACCAGCACCGAGCGCGGCAGCGATTCGAGCCGCACCCAGAGGAACATGGTGAAGGCGAAGATCAACACGGTGAGCGATACCGCGCGGGTGATCGCCCAGAGATCGTTCAGCGACGCGTAGCGCCAGACCCCGCGA
>JAYOXJ010000249.1:0-2414 GCA_038152725.1 Rhodospirillaceae bacterium | reverse complement strand
AAATCCAGCCGCAGATACATCGAGATGGCGAACGACAGTGCCGCCATGACGATGTCGTGGCCGAAAACGATCCACCCACGGGCCTGGATTTTATGCACCATCGGCGTTTTCCGATTGCTGTTCGGATCGGTCAGGGCGGCTCTTAAACCAAGCGGCGGTGAGTTCCAAGCCCTGATCGACGCTATAGGCCGGCTGCCAGCCAAGATCGTCGCGGAGCGGCCGGTCGTCGACTGTCAGCGAACCGGTGAGCCGCGCCACCTGCGGGCCCTTGTCGGTCAGCCGTCCGGCCAGCCGAAGCAGAGCCGGCGGCACCGGCAGCAGATTCGCCGGCCGGCCGAGCGCTTTGCCGATGCGCCGGCAGAGTGCCGCCGTCGACAGGTCCTCGCCGTCGCGCACCAGGAAAGTGCGCCCGGCGGCGGCGGGGTGTTCGACGGCACATTTGAGCGCGCCGGCCAGGTTGCCGGCATGGAGCAGGCTGCGCTGGTTGGCGATCATGCCGAGCGGCAGCCACTTGCCGGCGGCGATGGCCTCCATCAGGGTGAGGAAATTACCCTTTACCCCGGCGCCGTAGACCAAGGGTGCACGCAACACGACGAAATCCGTATTGGTGCCCTCAGTGGCGCGGCGGGTCTCGATCTCGGCGTCGCGCTTGGATTTGCCGTAGGGGTCTTCCGGTGCCGGCGCGTCCTCGGCGGTGAACGGCTGGCCATCGGTGGCTTCGCCGTTGAGCTTGATCGAACTCATCAACACGACGCGTTTTACGCCAAGCAGCGCCGCCTCCATGACAAGGCGCCGCGTCGCTTCGACGTTGATGCGGCGGTAGGCCATCATCGGGTTGGGTGCGGTCTCCTCCATGACGTGCGCGCGCGCCGCCAGGTGCACGACCGCGTCGACGCCCTGCATGGCGTCGCGCCAGAAGGTGCCGGGGGTCAGTTCGCCGACGTTGCAGACGCGGACCGCCTCGGGAAGACCGGGCGCACTGTCGTGGCGGATGGCGGCGACCACCTCGTGGCCGGCCTCCACCAAGAGCGGGCAAAGATGCCGCCCGACGAAGCCGTTGGCCCCGGTAACCAGCACGCGCACTTAAACGTCCCTCCAGAAGTTCATGTCAGCAGCATAATCCAGCGCCGCCGGAAAGCCGAACCCTTTGGCAGCTTTTTCATGCTCGGATCGGCGTTTTTCAGAGGTCCCCCCGGGCCTGGCGGACGCGGCGGCGGACCAGCCAGGCGAGCGGCGATTTCGGCCGGCTTTCGAGCTCCCCGGCGAGCCGGTAGGGCGCGGCGCCGACCCTTGCCTTGAAGCGGTAGATGCCGTCGGGCGTCAACTCCTCGTCCATGCCGCCGAGGTCGAGGGTCCGCAATCCTGCTTGCTTCAGCCGCTCCACCGCCGTCCACAGCAGCAGTTGCCCGGCGTTGGCGTCGCGTGCGCGGTCGTCGGCATGTCCGGCGAGGTATTCGGCACTGTCGCCGAACGGCACGAAAGCCATGCCGGCGGCCGCCCGGCCGTCGATCATGGCGACCAACACCGTCATCGCGCCCGCCGCCGGCAGGGCCTGTCGTAGCGCGCGGAGCAGCGCCTCGTCGAGGCCGCCTTCCGGGCCGAGTCGTTTGATGTGCGCGCGATGGCCGACGATGAAGCGCTCGAACACCTCGTCGCCGCTACCTTCGCGGATTTCGATGCCGCCGCGTTCGGCGCGGGCGAGCGCATTGCGCCACTTGCCGTGCAGTCCAGCACGCAAGGTCTCAAGTGACTGAGTGAGATCGAGCCGGGCCGAGGCCCAGCCCGGCGTGCCGGTGGCGACGAGCGAGCCGGCCCAGGCCGGGTCGAAGGTGCTCGCGTCGGCCATCGGCGCAATACGCAGATAGAGCCTGCGATTGTCGGCGTAATGATCTGTTACGGCGGCGATCAGACCGGCTTCCAGTTCCGGTGAAGGGGCCGCGTCATGAAGCCTGAGCGGGCCGCGGTTGAGCCAGGCCATGGCGTCGCCGACCAAGGGGGCCTGGCGCAGCAGCACCTGCGCCGCGCCGGCCGCTTGGCCGTCCGGCGCCATGATCAGGCCGCGCTCGATACGCCAGGGGCCGGTGGCTTCCTTGGCCGCACCGTAGGCGAAACACTGGATCAGATTGCGGCCGGGCGCGGCGGAGACCAATGCATCCCATTCGGCGGCGGCGAAGTCGCCCGGCGTGAAGCGGTAGCGCGCGTCCGTCACCGCGCCGCGACCTTTTCCAGCACAGCCATCATGTTTCGCGCCTGCGCCTCGCGGCTGTATCCGGGCGCGGCGGCAAGGCTGGCGGCTGCGATGCTTGCACGTCCGGCCGGATCATCGGCGAGGTTTTCAACGGCGGCGGCGAGTGCGTCCGGGTCCTCGGGCGGAACGTGCAGTCCGGTCTTGTCGGCGGCCAGGATGGCGCTGG
>JAYOXJ010000248.1:528-5591 GCA_038152725.1 Rhodospirillaceae bacterium | reverse complement strand
AGATCGGCGGTCACCGGCGCGCCGCCGATGTCCTTGCCGAGTGCGAGCGGCAGCGCCGCCTTGGTCTTCTCGAAGTCGCGCGACGACAGAAGCTCGCGCAACAACACCATCTCGCGGTCGATGTTGGGCAATTCGATGCCGATGACGTTCTGGCCGGGGACCACGGCGACGCGCACCGAAACGGCGCTCATCGAGCGCGCGATGTCATCCGAAAGGCCGATGACGCGGGACGTCTTGGTGCCCGGCGCGGGGGCCAGTTCGTAGAGCGTGACCACCGGACCGGGCCGCACCTTGACGATGTCGCCCTTGACGCCGAAGTCCTCGAGCACGGTGGCCAGGAACTTGGCGTTCTGTTCGAGCGTGTCCTTGTTGTGGGCGAGGCGATCCGGGGTGGCGTCCGGCAATTCCAGCAGGTCGAGCGGCGGCAGTTCGTAGTCCTCGCCGGCGTCGAGCTTGAGCTTGCCCTGTTTCT
Source organism: Rhodospirillaceae bacterium (assembly GCA_038152725.1). Lineage (GTDB taxonomy): Bacteria > Pseudomonadota > Alphaproteobacteria > Rhodospirillales > Casp-alpha2 > TMED8. The sequence continues at coordinate 5,119 of JAYOXJ010000248.1, read as the reverse complement.
CGGCGGTCGCCTTGCGGCCGGCCTTGGGCTTCGGCGTGCGCGGCTCGACCAAACCGGAACGGAGCGGGCGTTTCGGCAGGGCGGGCTCGGGCTCGGCTTCGTCGCCGCCGCCGAGCGAGATGCGGACATCGACACCGCTGTCGCCGGCGTCGGCGAATTCCTCTTCGTCGCCGTCATCGGCGGCGGATGCGGCGGCGGGGCCGCGGCGCAGCCGCGGCATGAAACCGGGCACCACGCCGAAGGCATCGCGGCTTTTCGAGATGCCGGTGCCGACCAGGCTGGCGCCGATGCCTAATCCTTGCGCAACCCGGCGCCAGTCGCTGAGACGCAGCCCCAGGCCGTAGGCCAGCAGCACGGCGGCGACCAGCACCATGGCGGCGCCGAAATAAGGCGCGGCGAAAGCGGCGCCGGCGGCGGCCAGGGCATCGGCGGCGCGTTCGTATACCAATGCGCCGGCAACGCCGCCCATGCCGGTGGCGAGCGGCCAGCTGGAAACGACCGGTGCGGCGCTGAGCGCAACGGCGGCGGCGACGGCGGCGAGCGCCAGCGCCAGGCCGCGGGTCCAGGGACGGATCACCGGGCGTTTGGCCATCAGCAGGAGGCCCCAGGCGGCGAGGCCGATCAGCGGCAGGTAGGCGGCGAGGCCGAGCGCCTGGATCATCAAGTCGGCGGCGATGGCGCCGGCGCGGCCCAGCAGGTTGGCGCTCTCGGCGTCGGTGGCGTTGTTGAACGAGGGATCGGTCGGCGCGTAGCTGAACAGCGCCACCGCCAGCGTGCCGATGCAGACGCTGAGCGCGAGACCGCCGAGTTCGAACAGGCGGTACTTGAGAAACCGCTTGGCGCCGGCCGGCAGGATCGCCCCGGCGACGCCTTGCCCGGTGCCTTCCGGGCTGAATATGCGCAATACGTGAGCCATGCCCTAGTGGTAGCGCAAGGTTATAAACAAGAGCTTAATGCCGGCGGTCGAAATCGGCCGGAAACGGCGGAAAAGCGGCCAAAACGAAACCCGGAGGAGCGGGGCTCCTCCGGGTTTGCTCTTCTTCTCTTCTTGGAGTTCGCCTGGGGCGGGGCGCCTGGCGGTCGGGACAGAACCTGCAGGGGACGACAGGTTGGATGTGTCCGCCGCGCGGCGCCCCGCTTGGAGGCGTCGAGGGTCGATGACGCCTCTCGATCAGTCGCGCATGGACTCACCATGGAGATTGATGTCGAGACCTTCGACTTCGACCTCTTCCGAGACCCTGAGGCCGCCGACGATCACGCTCACCACCTTGAGGATGATGAAGGTGACGACGCCACAGTAGACGAAGGTGTAGATGACGCCTTCGATCTGGACCCAGAGCTGGCCGATGTTGCCTTCGAGCACGCCGGCGGTGCCGCCGATGCCCTTGGCGGCAAAGATGCCGGTCAGCACGGCGCCGAGCGCGCCGCCGACGCCGTGGACGCCCCAGGCGTCCAGGGAGTCGTCATAGCCGAGCTTGCGCTTGATCGGCACCGCGGCGATGTAGCAGACGATGCCTGCCAGGATGCCGATGGCCAGCGCGCCGGACGGGCTGACGAAGCCGGCGGCGGGCGTGATGGCGACCAGGCCGGCGACGGCGCCGGAGATCATGCCGAGCACGGACGGCTTCTTGGCGACCAACCACTCGGTGAACATCCACGCCAGCGAAGCGGCGGCGGTGGCGATCTGAGTGACGGCCATGGCCATGCCCGCGGCGCCGTTGGCGGCGACGGCGGAACCGGCGTTGAAGCCGAACCAGCCCACCCACAGCAGGGCGGCGCCGATCAGGCTGAGCACCAGGTTATGCGGGGCCATGTTCTCGGTCGGGTAGCCCTTGCGCTTGCCGATGACGATGGCACAGACCAGCGCCGCGGTACCGGCGTTGAGGTGGACGACCAGGCCGCCGGCGAAGTCGAGCGCACCCTTGCCCGCCAGCATGCCGCCACCCCACACCCAGTGGGCAACCGGGGCGTAGACGCAGATCAGCCAGAGCGCCATGAACCACAGCATCGCCGAGAACTTCATGCGGTCGGCGAAGGCACCGCAGATGAGGGCCGGCGTGATGATGGCGAAGGTCATCTGGAAGGTCATGAAGACCGATTCCGGAATGGTGCCCTGCAAGGAGCCCACTTCCATGCCCTTCAGGAAGAAGCGCTGCAGGCCACCGATGAAGAAGTTGAGGCCGCCGCCGTCCTGGAAGGCGAGGGAGTAGGCGCAGACCATCCACAGCACCGACATCAAGCAGGTGATGGCGAAGCTCTGGGCGACGGTGGCGAGCACGTTCTTCTTGCGCACCATGCCGCCGTAGAACAGCGCCAGGCCGGGGATGGTCATCATCAGCACCAGCGCGGTGGATGTCAGCATCCATGCCGTGTCGCCGCTGTTGAGCTTGGGCGCATCGGCGGCCAAGGCCTGACTGGCCGTGACCGCGAGGGTCCCGGCCGTGGCGAGAACCGCCGGAAGAAATTTAGTAATTTTATCGAGTTTCATCTGTCCATCTCCCTAGAGAGCTGAGGCGTCGGTTTCGCCGGTGCGAATGCGCACCGCCTTGTCGACGGTGTATACGAAGACCTTGCCGTCGCCGATCTTGCCGGTCTGGGCGGCCTTGGTGATCGCTTCGACTGCGGATTCAACGACGTCGTCGTTGACGGCGATTTCCACCTTCACCTTGGGCAGAAAATTCACTTCGTATTCGGCGCCGCGGTAGATCTCAGTCTGTCCCTTTTGCCGGCCGAATCCCTTCACCTCGGTAACGGTCATGCCCTCGACACCAATAGGCAGCAGTGCTTGGCGGACCTCTTCGAGTTTGAAGGGCTTGATGATGGCCATGATCAACTTCATAGCGTTAGGCTCCTTCTCGGTTGATTTGGCGGTCGCCTGAGCGCCGCTTATTGCAACGCAATATTCAAGCCTTGTGCCAGAAGTGGCCGGAAGCTTTAAAATCGCTTTATTTCAATGGACTAAAGCGCCGAATCGGGATTTTACCGGATACGATCCGATAGCAAAACTGACTAAAAATTACTCAAATGTAAAATTATGATTAAATTTTAGTCTGATTTTCCCCGTGGAATGTCCTGGACAGGGCAGTGAAACCGTCCCAGCCTTGGCGCCATGACCGATGCCGCCTCCATCCCCGGAAAACCCGACGTTGGCGCCCCTGGCGGCGACGTCGAGAACGTCGATGTATTGATCGTGGGGGGCGGCTTCGTCGGCGGCTCTCTGGCCGCGGCGCTGGGCTCGTCTTCGCTTCGCGTTGCCCTGGTCGACCGCGCCGATCCCAAGGATGCGCTGCAGGCCACCTTCGACGGCCGCGCCTTCGCCATCTCGGCGGCCAACCAGCGCATGCTGGCGGGTATCGGCCTTTGGCCGCACCTTGACCCGACCTCGGCGCCGATCCTCGACATCCGCGTCTCCGACGGCCCGTCTTTGCTGTTCCTGCACTACGACCACGAGGACGTCGGCGAGGGCCCGATGGGTTACATGGTCGAGAACCACCATCTGCGTGTCGCCCTGCACGAAAGACTGAGAGCACTTCCCGGCCTGATCAACCTGGCGCCGGCGGCACTCCGCGGCCTCGAACGCAGTCCGGGCGCGGTGACGGCGACGCTTGCCGACGGCCGGCGGCTGCGCGCGCGTCTTGTCGTCGGCGCCGACGGCCGTGGTTCGGAAGTGCGCCGCCGCGCCGGCATCCAGTTGACGCAGTGGAGCTACGGACAGACCGGTATCGTCTGCACGGTGCGTCACGAGCGCGACCACGAGTTCATCGCGCACGAGCGTTTCCTGCCGGCGGGTCCGTTCGCCATCCTGCCGCTGATGGGCGACGAGCCGGGACGCGCCAACCGCACCTCGATCGTCTGGACCGAGCGCGATGAGCTCGCGCCGGCGATCCTCGCACTCGACGACGAGACCTTCGCGGATGAACTCAGGCGCCGCTTCGGCAGCTTTCTGGGTGAGGTCGAGGTGATCGGCCCGCGCTGGTCCTATCCCTTGAGCCTGCAGTTCGCCAAGCGCACCACCTCGACGCGTCTGGTGCTGATCGGCGACGCCGCACACGGCATGCATCCGATCGCCGGCCAGGGTCTCAACATGGGATTGCGCGACGTCGCCACCCTGGCCGAAGTGCTGGTCGAGGCGCACCGCCTCGGCCTCGATATTGGCGACGGCGCCCAGCTCGCGCGCTATCAGCGCTGGCGGCGTTTCGACAACGCCGTCATGCTCGCCGCCACCGATGTCTTGAACCGCCTCTTCTCGAACGACATCGCGCCGCTACGCCTGGCGCGCGATCTCGGCCTCGCCGCCGTCGACAAGCTGCCGCCGCTGAAGAAGCTGTTCATGCGCCACGCCATGGGCGTGGTCGGCGAACTGCCGAAATTGCTGCAGGGCCGGCCGCTCTAGAAATCGCTCCGCTACCGTCATGGCCGGACCTGATCCGGCCATCCACGTCTTCGTTCCCGAACTTTCCGCAAATCATGGATGCCCGGGTCGAGCCCGGGCATGGCATTTATATTCGCTCAGGCGGTGTTGGGTTTACTTCGGGTCGCGGCTCATGCCGGCGGCGCCGAGCGCGGCGACGTATTCGTCCCACATCTCGTC
>JAYOXJ010000248.1:0-518 GCA_038152725.1 Rhodospirillaceae bacterium | reverse complement strand
TCCCAGGTGTAGATGCCGGTGTCGTGCAGGTCGTCGAACTTGATGCAGATGGCGTAGTTGCCGACCGGGCGCACTTCCATGATGCCGACGTGGCGCCGCCCGGCGATCAGCGTCTTCTGGCCGGGCCCATGACCCTGCACTTCCGCCGACGGGCTTTCGACGCGCAGGAACTCGGCCGGGTAGCTGAACTGGCGGCCGTCCTCGAAGTCGACCTCGAGGGTCTTCTCCTCGCGCTTCAAACGAATTTCCACCGGGCGGTGGCGCTGGCTGAACTGGTCGGTCATGGCGGCGTGGGCTTTCCTGGGTGTGGGGCCGATGGAATTTGGGGCGTCAGTTTTCGTCGAGGCTGCGCGCTTCGTCGGGCAGCATGATCGGGATGCCGTCGCGGATCGGATAGGCGAGGCCGGCCTTGCGGCTGATCAACTCCTGGCGCTCGCGGTCGTAGCTCAACGGCCCGCCGGTGCGCGGACAGACCAGGATCTCCAGGAGTTTGGGATCGACCTCGTGCGGGGATGGGG
>JAYOXJ010000247.1:0-5612 GCA_038152725.1 Rhodospirillaceae bacterium | reverse complement strand
TGCTCTCGACTTCCTCGCCGGGTGTGCCGTCGACGACCATCTGCAGGCCCTTGTAGAGGAACGGCTCGTTCTGCACCGATCCGAGCAGGTTCTGCAGCGCCAGCACGCCGCGCTTGCGGGCCAGTTCGGCGATCTGCAGCACCTGCGTCGCGGCCTCGGCCGGGTTGCGCGAGGTGGGGAACATGGTCTTGCCGATGACGCGGAAGGTCCGGCCCATCTCACGCAGCGAGAAACAGGCCGTGGTGACCGCGAAGGTGCCGCCGATGGCGATCAGGACCGATGGCGGGTTGAAGAAGCTCTCCGGCGAGCCGCCAAGCGCGATCGCGGCCCCGATCAGGCCGAACCCGCAGACGAGGCCGATCACGGTGACGAGGTCCATGGCGCCCCGTGCACGGGCTACGTAAATATTTTCGCCGTCTTCGGCCATTGGCGGCTGGTTACCCGGCCCGGTCGGTTTTGATGATTTCCGTCATCGTCACGCCGAGCCTGTCTTCCACGACGACGACCTCGCCACGTGCGACGAGTCGGTTGTTGACGTAAATGTCGATCGCCTCGCCGACCTTTCGGTCGAGTTCGACGACGGCGCCCCGGCCGAGCTTGAGAAGCTGGCTCACCTGCATTGTCGATTTGCCTAGAACGGCCGAGACCTGCACGGGGATGTCGTACACGGCCTCCAAATCCTTGGCGCTGCGCGGCAGGTCGGCGAATTCCTGAAGATCGTCGTCGTCCGCGTCATCGCTCTGTCGCGGCGAACCACTCGGTGTCGGCGGAACGGCATCGTCGGCGTCGTCGAGGTTTTCGAGCTCCAGTTCCGAATCCTCAGCCATGCTTGTCTCCTATCCTCAACGTCTTCTCCGAAAAGCGGAGGCGCCAGGTCACCAACTTCACCCGCGCGGCGGCGCACTTTCATCGCCGTCGTCCGGGCCGTCGGTCGCCGCCTGGTCGGTGTCCAGGCCTTCAGATTGTTCGGCGGCTAGTATATCCCCGTCTTCAGGCGCATCCACGATTCCAGGGCCGGCCTGTAAATGCGCGGCCGTGTCATCAAATTCATCACCGCTCGTCGCCGCGCCGCCCGGCATCTGGCCGGCTCCCGAAGCCTCGTCACCGAATAAGCCTACATCATTGATATCAGGGTTGTTTTCGCGTCGATGCGGCTGTTGGTGAGGAGGTTCCGGCGCGCCGGCTTCCGGCCCAGCAGGCGTTTTCGCCGGCGCTGCGGCGGTTGGTTTCCGAGTGCCGCCGGCCGCTGACGGACGCGCGCGGGCCGGCGATTGAGCGCGATTGGCGCCAGGCGATTCGCTGGCGGCGTCGTGGTCGGGTTGCATCAGGGTGTGGACGTTCATCTCGACGATCTCGTCGACCCGTTGCCAGAGCGCTTTCATGTCGCGCTCGGCGCTGCCGCTGCTCCACGACACCCGGCAGTCGCCCATCGCCATGTTGGCGTCGTCGATGATCAGTACCTGACCCTCGAAATTGCTGGCTTCGGCGAGCGCGGATATACGCTCGTTCAAGGACGGTGAGAGCTCCGGATGGACGTGGATCATCGCGCGCGGTTCTTCGAGGATTTCGGCAAGTACGTCGCGGACCATGTCCTCGATGGCGCGGAGCGCATGAGTTTCGGTAAGATGCGGGAAGCACTTGCGCGAAATCGCGAGGGCGATGTTGACGGCATCGTCGAACAGCGCGGCGTTGGTCGCCACCCGCTCGTTGAACAGGGTGTCGATGCGGACGGCCAGTTGGGTGAGCGTGTCGGCGATCCGCGCTTCGAGCGCTTCGCTGGTCTCGCGGGCACCTTCGGCCTTGCCGGCCTCGAAGCCTTCCGCCCGAGCCGCCGCGAGCTCTTCCTCGGAAAAGCTCGGCAACTCGATTTCCTCGAAACTCTCTTCCTCGGTCTCGGCGAAAGCGACCTTGGCGGCCTCTTCGGCACGCGCCAATTCGTCCTCGTCAAAGGATACGTTGAAGAGAAATTTCTCGATTTGGCGCATGGCCGCTCCAGAATCCGATGGCGTTAGGGTTGTCGACATGCCGTCCCTGCGTCAATAAACGAGTTCGCTTTCCCCGTCGTTGCCGGCGATGACGATTTCGCCCGAGTCGGCCAGGGCCTTGGCCACCGAGACGATGGCGGCCTGCGCCTCGTCGACGTCCTTCAGGCGTACCGCACCCATCGCCTCCATGTCCTCCTTCATCATCTTGCCGGCGCGTTCCGACATGTTGGCGAAGAAGAGTTCGCGCACCGCGTCCGAAGCACCCTTGAGCGCCAGGCCCAGTTTGTCCTTCTCGACCTGGCGTAGCAGCATTTGGATGCCGGAGCCGTCGACCCGGGCGAGGTCGTCGAAGGTGAACATCAACTGCTGGATACGCTCCGCGGCCGCGCGGTTGCGCTCCTCCAAGGACGTCATGAAGCGGTTTTCGGTCGCCCGATCCAGGTTGTTGAAGATGTCCGCCATCAGCTCGTGGCTGTCGCGCCGCGCAGTCCGCGCCAGGTTGGTCATGAACTCGGAACGCAGCGTGCGCTCGACGTGGTCGAGGATCTCCTTCTGCACCGCCTCCATGCGCAGCATGCGCATGATCACTTCCATGGAGAAGTTCTCCGGTAGGATCGCCAGCACGCGCGACGCGTGATCGGCACGCAGTTTTGACATCACGACCGCCACCGTCTGCGGGTATTCGTTCTTGAGGTAGTTGGCCAGCACCGCCTCATTGACGTTGTTCAACTTGTCCCACATGGTGCGGCCCGCCGGACCGCGCATCTCCTCCATGATCGCGTTAACTCGCTCCTCGGGCAGCGCGCTCATCAGCAAGCGTTCCGTCGAACTGACCGAACCGACCAGGCCGCCAGCCGACGACAGCTGGTCGGCGAACTCCACGAACAGCCGCTCCACAACCGTCGCGCTGACCGAGCCCAGCGACACCATCGCCTGGGAAAGCTGGCGGATTTCCTCATCGTCCATCTTTTCGAACAGTTGCGCCGAGTGCTGGTAGCCCACCGCCAGCATGAAAATCGCCGCTTTCTGCATCCCCGATAGGGTTCGATAGTCTTCCTTTGCCATGAGCTTAGCTCCCGCCCCTCAATCATATTGCCCAGCAGATCAGGTTTCCAAGTGCATCCAAGCGCGCAGGATCGACAAGGCTTCTTCCGGGTGCTTGTCGACGATCTCGCCGACCTTCTTGATGGAGGACGCCTTTACGCGGCCTTCGACGCGGTCGATGTCGATAAGCTCCTCGACGTCCTCCTCTTCCTGCCCCATCTCGGAAGGTGCCGGGACACCGGAGCCCGGACCGGCTAGCGCCGGACGTCCGGCGGTATGGTCGGCGAGGAGCTGTTCACCCGTGGCCTGCGCGGAGGGCATGCCTTCCAGTGCACGCGATAGTAGCGGGCGGATCACCATCAGGATGACCAGGAGTGCTAGGATGATGTAGACTAACAACTCGGCGAACTTGAACACGTCGTTCTTCGTCAGGCCGAAGATAAGGAGGTCGAGCGGCTCTTCCTGCGGCACGAACTCGGCGAATTCCATGTTGATGACTTCGACTGTGTCGCCGCGCTCCTGATTGAAGCCGATGGCGCCCTTGACCAGGGTCGCGAACAGTTCCATCTCGGCGTTCGAACGCGGCTGGTACTTGGGGTCGCCCTTCTGGTCGGGCGCACGCTTTCCGTCGACCAGGACGGCGACCGAGAGGCGCTTGATGATGCCGGCCTCGCGGATGTGGTTCTTGACGGTCTTGGAAATCTCGTAGTTGACGGTCTCCTCAGTGCGGGTCTCGGCCGCCGTTGAGTTGGCGGAATCGCTCGACTGCACGTTGGGGTCGGGCAGGTTGGTGCCCACCGAGACCGGCGGCTGGCCTTCCGCATCCTTGCTTGAAGACGTCTGTTCGACGTTCTGGGTCGATCGCACCACCTGGCCGTCGGGATTGTAGTTTTCCTCCTGGGTGGTGACGCGGTCGAAATCCATCTCGACGTTGACCTCGGCGCGGACCTTGCCGAAGCCGGCGGTACGTTCGAGCAGTTCCTCGATGGTGCGGGTCAGGCGGGCCTCGATGGCGCGTCTACGCTGGTCGGCCTTGATCGCCAGGGAAGAGACGGAATCCTTGTCGTCGAAGCTGCCGGCGAGCAGCTTGCCCTTGTTATCGACGACGGAAATGTGGTTCGGGTTGAGCCCCGGAACGGCCGTGGCGACCAGGTGCTGAATCGCGGTCACCTGTTCGGATTCGAGGCGTTTCGCGCCCTTCATGCTGAGCACGACGGACGCGCTTGGCTCCTGTTTTTGGCGGCTAAAGAGCTCACGCTTGGGCAGGACGAGGTGCACGCGGGCCGATTTCACGGCCGAAAGGGTCTGGATGGTCTTGGCGAGTTCGCCTTCCAGGGCGCGCACCAGGTTGACGTTCTGGATGAAGTTGGTGGTGCCAAGCGTTTCCTGCTTGTCGAAGATCTCATAGCCGATGGTGCCGCCGCCGGGCAGGCCTTTGTCGGCCAGTTGCAGCAGTGCTCGGTTGGCCTGGTCGGAGGGGACGTAGATTTCGGTGCCGCCTTTGCGCATTTCGTAGCGGATGCCCATGCTGCTGAGCTCGCTGATGATCTTATTCGCGTCACGCGAGTCCAGCTCGCCATAAAGCCGCTTCATGTCCGGCGCGCCGATCTGGCTGACCAGGAAAACGAAGAACCCGACCAGACCGATCATCACCGCGCCCATGATCCCAAGGCGCATGGGACCCATATTTCTCACAGCTTGCCCGATTGTATCCACGTCGAACCCCGTTCGTTATAAATTGCCGGACATTGCGTCCGATTGTGGCCACCGACCCGTGGATCGGCGGAGAGCGTCCTAACCCAGGACCGATGCTAGCGTTTCGAGTCTGAAGAAGAGGTTAACGGTGGGCAATTATTGCCTATCGGGGGACGTTGAAAAGGTCCGGGACGATATCCGGAGGTAATGTCCTCGGGGTCGGAAGTGGAAGGTGCCGGTCAGCGTGCCGCGCGCCGGTATTTCTTCAGGCGCGTCGCGCGCAGGCCTTCGAGACCATGATTGTCGAGCAGGCGCTGCCAGGAGCGGAACTCGTCGATCGTCAAATTATAGCGGCGAAGCGCATCTTCGAGGGAAATCAGGCCGCCGCGCACGCCGGCAACGACCTCGGCCTTGCGCCGGACCACCCAGCGCGTGGTTCCCGCCGGCGGTAAATCCTTAATAGACAACGGCGCACCGGTCGGCCCAGGTACCCAACTCGGCCTCTCGCAGGGGACCGGCTTGGAGGGCGATGGCACTGCAGAAGAATGAAAATCCGCTGGGCGTTGGTTCATGGCCTTCATTGACATCGCATATCGATGATTGGATCAAGAGCCTGAGCAGGCTATCCCAATGCTGTTAAGGAAACGCTAAAAACATTGATAAACGGCGGATTAACCAAGCTACCGAAGTACGTGCCAGATCGCGTTGGCATAAAGGTGGTAGCCATGTCGCAGAAACTTGGTGGTGAAGAAGGTCGACGGAATGGGGTTTGGATAGTGCGCATCTAGCTTTTTTCGGTGTAAATTCGCCGGCCCGCGGATTACCGTAAAACAAGAAGGGGCTGAAGTAGCTAAGAGCCTATAGGGGTTCTACAATGGCTACGATGTA
>JAYOXJ010000246.1:4417-5636 GCA_038152725.1 Rhodospirillaceae bacterium | reverse complement strand
ATTGACCTGGCCAAGCCGGCCGATACTGTCAATCTTGGGTGATGAGTTTCGTGGAAAAGTTCAGATTTTTTTCCGTCGCCGTACGCCTAAGATGATGAACGGCATGAACTGCACCGGCAACTTCAGTTACCCATTCGCCAGGGGCATCTAAGTCCTTCAAGGAGGGAAGTGGTGAAGACGATCCGTCGGACATTCGCAATTTCGGTATTGTCGGTCATGGCACTCGGTGTTTGGGCGGCGCCCAAGCCGGCCAGTGCGTTCTGCATCGGCAATGACAGCAATGTCCAGATTCACGCCCAGTCCTTGAGCGCGCCCGGGTTCGAAGGCGATATTCAACCGAAGCAGCATATCTGTTGCACGGACAAGAAGTGCATGGGCAAGTCTGCCGACCGCAGTCAGGTTCTGGTTGTGACGGGTTACGTGCCGGTAACCAAACAAAAGGGGCGTCCCGGCTGGAAAGCCGAATGCCGGGCGAAGGTCAAAATGGATGAATGGGTCGAGGTCAAGGGGACGCTCAACAAGATCTCCTGCAATGCCCGCCGGCCCATACCGAAGGGTTGGCGCGGTAACTGACCGCTCCGCCCGGCCTAGGGAGACGGCGCCAAACGGTGCCGCGAATAAAGGGGCTGCATGACGGATCAGCAAGCGGCGGCGTTGGCCGTAAATTACCGTCAAGACGATCCGGACGCATGGGATGTGGCCCGCGCGCTTTTGCCGATCTGGTGGCGCGCCTGGAGGCCCGGGTCTATCGCTTCATCCTGCGCCAGGTATCGGCCGACAGTGCCGCCGAGGATTTGACGCAGGACACGTTCCTCGAGGTCTATCGCAATCTGCACCGGCTCCAGGGGGCTTCCAAGTTCTCGACCTGGGTGATGGGGATTGCACTGAACTTGTCGCGCAATTACCGCACCCGTGCGCCGGAACGGCGCTATCAGTTCGAAACCGAGGAAGCGCTGGCGCGCCATAGCGACGCTGGCCCGTCACCCCATACCCAGACCGAACTGAACGAGACCATGGCTGCCCTGCAACAGGGCCTGGCGCAGCTCCCGGACGAACTCCGCGAAGCCCTGGTCCTGGTGACCATGGAGGGCATGAGTTACGAACAGGCGGCGGAAATCTCAGGGATTCCGGTCGGAACGGCGAAAAACCGCGTATTTCGGGCACGCCGCATGTTGCGCGATTTCCTCGTCGCCAGCGGTCGGGACGATTTGATCGATTC
>JAYOXJ010000246.1:0-4407 GCA_038152725.1 Rhodospirillaceae bacterium | reverse complement strand
GATCGAGCCTTGACGTCCCGGCGTTAATATTTTTCGCCGTTCGGTAAACTCCGGCGCCACTATTCGTTACATATTTGCGAATCAATCGCCGAAATCGGCGGACCGACAAGCTTGGCCGAAGACGGCCGCCTGACATTGAGGGATGTCATGAGTGAAATTGAACGTATCGACGAAATGTTGAGCCGTGGGCTCGACGCGGATTTGAACCGCACCGAAATGCGCGAACTCTACCGGCTCGCCGCCAACGATCCGAGGGTGCCGCGCGAGATGGGCGCGCTCGCCGCGATCGAAGACGACCTTCTGGCGCTCGGCGCATCCGTCGCCGAAGCCAAGCCGGCGCGCGACCTTGCCGGCGCCGTGCGTGCCGCGGTCGGCGAGATCAACGCCGAACCGGTCGAACGTCATCCGGTACGGCGCCTGTGGGATTGGATCGTCTCGCCCAAGGGCTTCGCCATGCAGCCGCTGTCGTTCGTCACCGGCATCGTGGTCGCCGTACTCGGCCTCGGCACGGTCACGCCGGTACTGACCAAGTCGCTGACCAATACCTTGAGCGAGCGGGTTGCCTACGAACAGCCGCGACTCAACCTGATCGACGTGCAGTTCGAGGACGCCAAGCCGCGCGTCGACTGGACCTACCAGTTCATCGTTCCGCCGGGCCAGGAAGCTCGGCTTTTGATCGACCATGGCGGCAAGAATGCGGTCAAATTCCAGTTCGAGGCCGATCAACCGATCGATCTCGCGTTGATCCACCATGCGCCGGGAACTTCGCGCGACACCATCCAGGGCTTCACCGTGCATGGCATTGGCTATGCATCGCTCAAGAACCCGAAGCCCGGCGATACCGTCACCGTCCGCAACCGCGGCGACGTGCCGGTTTTGGTCTATGCGTTCAGCCCGCGCTCCGGCAATGCCACCGTCAGCCGGGGCCAAGCGCTCTGAACCGGGCCGTGTCAGGTTTCGGCGCCGCCGTTCACCTGGATCAACTGTCCGTTGATGAAAGCGCCGTCGTCGGAGGCGAGCAACGCCACCACGGCGGCGACTTCTTCCGGCGTGCCGGTACGGCCGACCGGCACCCGCGCCGCCGTCTCGGCGATATGTGCGGACATCGCCGCATCCTTGTGTTGGCCCGAGATCGGACCCGGCGAGATGATGTTGGCGGTGATCCCCTTGGGGCCGAACTCCTTGGCCAGTGCCTTGGCCAGACCCCAGGCGCCGTGCTTGGCAACGGAAACATGGGCGCGTCCGTTGTAGCCGTGAATGGCGTTCATGCCGGCGAAGTTGATGATGCGCCCCCAACCGCGTTCGACCATGCCGGGGAGGGTTGCGCGCGCCAGCCAGAATGCCGCCTGCATGCCGATGGCGATGACGCGGTTCCATTCGGCCTCGTCCATTTCGAGGAACGGCGTCGACGGCCGGATTGCGGCATTGTTGACGAGCACGTCGACGCGACCGAACCGAGACATCGCCTGAGCGACGATCTCGTCGCATTCATCCTTAAACCCGACGTCACCCATGGCGATGTGGCAGGCACCGCCGACGGCCATCACCGCGGTGGCGGTATCCTCACACGCCATGCGGTCGTTGGAACCGTTGACGACCACGTTGAACCCCTGCTTGGCCAACGCAACCGCCGCGGCCCGTCCGATATTGCGCCCCGATCCAGTGATCAAGGCGGTGCGGCCAGTTTGATTCATTTCCGTCCTCCCCTAGGACTGCCGTGCCGGTCTTCTCGATATCAGGATGACGTCAGACTTGTCGATAAGTATGATGCCGCGGAATCTGCTGAAAAAGCGGTAATCGGCCGGCCGCATCAGGGGAAATTCACCGGGAAACGAACATGCCGAATGCCTTGATCGTCGACAGCGATCCCGAAACCGGGCGTGTGCTGCAGCTGGAGGCGCGTTCCATCTAAGATGGGGCGACGATGAACTATTCACTCGCCGCGACCGATGACGAGGCACTTGCCCTGATCGCGGGCGGAACCGCATTCGACATCGCCCTGGTTTCCATCGACAGTCCGGCGATCAGCGGCATGGCGCTGTTTTCGAAGATCGAGGAGCGCTCGTTCCGGGTGCCGCGCATTGCCCTGGCGTCGGCGGCGGACCTGAAGGGCATCCGCCGTGCCATGAACGAGGGCGCCACCGACTTTCTACTGAAACCGCTCGCCATCGACGACTTCAAGACCACTGTCGAGCGCGTCCTTGCCGATGTCGAGCGGCGCCGTCGCAACTGGCGTGAACGCTCCGAATATTTTTCGCTGAAGCGCGAGATCGATATCGCCGTCGACATCCAGAAACGCATCCTGCCGCAGGACTTCCCCGGTATCGAAGGTTACGGCGTCCATGCCGCGACGTGGCCGGCCAAGACCATGGGCGGCGACTTCTACGACGTCTTCCGGCTCGAGGGTGGGCGCATCGGCATGGTCATGGCGGATGTGTCCGGCAAGGGAATTCCAGCGGCCTTCTACATGACAGTGGCGCACACCTTGTTGCGCTCGGTCGCGCAGTCCGGGGCGGAACCTGCGCTTTGCCTGCAGCAGGTCAACGATCTTCTGTGCGAGTACCACATTCCCGGTATGTTCGTCTCGGCGCTCTACGGCGTCCTCGATCCGGCGAAACACACCTTCACATTTTCCAACGCAGGTCATCAGCCGCCATACCGACGCGCCGCCGACGGCAGCCTCGCCACCTATGCCGGCGGGGAGGGGACCGTGCTCGGCGTCATGCCGGAAATGCAGTTCGGCCAGGAAAGCGTGAAGCTGGCGCCGGAGGAGTTCATCTTCATGTTCACCGACGGCGTCACCGACGCCTTCGACGCCAAGCGCCAACCGTTCAGCGAGGAACGGCTGGAGAAATGCCTGACCCAAGGGAAGTTCCGCGCTGCGCGCCGCATCGTCGAGACCGTCGAGGCGGCCGTCCGGCGTCACACCGGCGATGCAGAACAGAGCGATGACGTGACCGCGCTGGTGGTTCGGCGCAACTGACCTTTCCGGAACGCGTTAAGCCTTCTCGTCGCCCGCTGCCAACGGCAAGGTGACGGTCACCCGCGTGCCGACCCCTAACTCGCTTTCGATCAGCAGCGTGCCGGCCAACAAGTCGACCAGCGACTTGACGATAGCGAGCCCGAGCCCGGTGCCGTGTTCGGCAAGATGCGGATTGGTCTGGACCTGCGAAAACGGCAGGGTCACGGCTTCCAGTTTGTCTTGCTCGATACCGCAACCGGTGTCGGCAACGCACAGCACCAGGTTGTCGATGTCGATACGCGCGGACAAATCGATCCGGCCACCTGCGTCGGTGAATTTGACCGCATTCGACAACAGGTTGTTGGTGATCTGAATCAGCGCCCGCTCGTCTGAAATCGGCTTGCCCAGGTTTGGCGGCACTTCGGCGGCGATGGTCAGCTTCTTGGTGCCGGCCAGCGTTTGCGCCGCGCGAACCGCCGTATCGAGCAGACTGTTGATGTCGACCTCGGAGGCGAAGACTTCGCGCTTGCCGGCTTCGATGGCAGCGATGTCGAGGACATCGTTGACCAGCGAGAGCATGTGGGTGCCGCTGCGGTGGATGTCCGAGACGTAACCGGCGTAGGCATCGTTGTCGATCTTGCCGAGCGCGCCCATCAGCATCAACTCACTGAAACCGAGGATGGCGTTCAACGGAGTGCGGAATTCGTGACTCATGGTCGCCAGAAATTCGGATTTCGTGCGGTTCGCTTCTTCCGCGACTTCCTTGGCCACGATCAGCTCGGTCTCGATGCGTTTGCGTTGCGTGATATCGGTATCGGTGCCGACCAGCTTGGTCACCCGGCCATCGGCATCGGCGACTCCGTGCGTGCGCGCCTCGAACCATCTTTCAATGCCGTCGGGAAATTGAACGCGATACTCGACAGTAGATTCTTCCGCTTGTCCGGCGCGCTGCAGCCGTTCGGCCTCGCGAATCATCCGCGCGCTGTAAATCGGATCGGTCCGTTTCAGCCAGTCGTCGATATGGCGAATGTGCTCGCCCTCGGCGCAACCCAACATGCGTTCCAGGTTGGGCGCGAAGTAAACTTCGCCGGTATCGAGTTCCCATTCCCAGACGCCGACGTTGCCGGCTTCCGTCGCACGGGCGAAACGCTCCTGCTGGAGCGCCAGGGCTTCCTCCATACGCATGCGGTTGTATTCGGCGCCGATGCGTTGGGTGATCAGTCGAAAAAAGCCTCGCGAACGCTCGTCGTCGTCCCGGGCCTCGTTGTGCATGGTGAATACATGTCCGGCCGCCTCGCCGCCGTCGTTGAAGAAGAGTTCACCCCGGTAGGCCGTGAAACCGCGCTCACGAAGCGCCAGGTCGTCGGGGAACTTGTCAGCGAGGCCGTCACCGACGAACCAGTAGGGGTCCTCGATGGTGCCGTTGTAGACATCGCAGCAGGGCG
>JAYOXJ010000245.1:3083-5657 GCA_038152725.1 Rhodospirillaceae bacterium | reverse complement strand
GCTCCTACGTCTACGTCGAGAAGGGCAATCGCTACTGCAAGGAAGACGAGCCGGTGATCAAGCCGATGGTGCATTGCTATCGCACGCTCGCCAGCGCGACCTGCTATTCGGCGCCGGACCCATACGGCAACGGCGAGAAAGAACTCGGCAACAACGACCACAACATGGCGACCGCGAAGAAGCCCCGCTAACCGTGCTTTTGCCTGCGGATTTTCTTTCGTTCCCTCCCGAATCCCTCTAAAAGCCGCTGATGCGGTTGCTCTCTTGGATTGTCGTCTGCGGCGCGCTTCTGCTGGCCGGCGCAAGCGCGCACCTGTTCTTCGGGAAAACCAACATGGATCCCGAGGCGAAGGCGCGCATGGCGTCCGAGCAGCGGGTCGCGGCGCTCAAGCCCGAAGCCGAAGCGGGGCGTTCCGGCGCCCAATACCGCCTCGGCGAGGCATATCGCACGGCACCTGCCGAAGTGCGTGATCCGACGCTGGCGCGCGAGTGGTACCGGAAAGCCGCCGATCAAGGGCACATTGCCGCCCAGTACGAACTTGCCATGCTCTACGTCAAAGGCGACGGCGTGCCGCAAAGCAACGTGCGCGCCGCCGAATGGTTGCGCCTTGCCGCCGGGCTCGGCCGTCACCAGGGTGCCCAGTTCCAACTGGGCGAGCTCTATTTCCACGGCCGCGGCGTCGGCCAGGATTACGGCCAGGCGATGAATTGGTACCGCAAGGCCGCCGATCACGGGCATCCAGTGGCACAGCTCCTTGTCGGCATCATGTTCCGCGAGGGCTGGGGCGTGGAAAACGACGATCTCGAGGCCTACAAGTGGCTGACCCTGGCCTTGGCCCATCGCGACCAGGTGCTCGCCTACGATTCCAGGCTCGACCCCAAGGTCGAACGCGAGGTATTGCTGAAGCGCCCCAACCAGTCGCAAGTGGCACTCGCCAAGAAACGCGTCGAGGAATGGAAACCCGCACAATGACCGCCATCAAGGCCATTACCTTCGATCTCTGGGATACCATCATCGCCGACGAGTCGGACGAGCCCAAGCGCCTGGCCTTAGGCCTCAAGCGAAAGCCCGATGCGCGGCACGACATGGTGCTCGAAGCGCTCGGCCGCCACGCGCCGATTTCCTCGGAAGAGCTCGCCCTTGCCTACCGCGTCGCCAATGCCGCCTTCGTCAAGTGCTGGCAGGGCCATTCCATCACATGGACGGTGCGCGAGCGTCTCGAAGTGCTGTTGAACGGCCTGGGGCGAAAGCTCCCCGACCTCGAGCTCGACGAACTGGCCCATGCCATGGCGCGCATGGAGGTCGACGTGCCGCCCGATCCCATCGAGGGCGCGGCCGATGCCATCGCCGAACTTGCCGGGCGCTACAAGCTCTGCATCGTCTCCGACACCATCGTCACCGACGGGGCGGGGCTCCGCCGGCTGCTCGATCTGCACGGCTTGAAGAAACATTTCTCCGGTTTCGCCTTCTCCGACGAGGTCGGCCGTTCGAAGCCGCATGCCGCCATGTTCGCCGCGGCGCGGGCCGAGATGGGGTGCGACTTCGCCGAGATGGTCCATATCGGCGACCGCGACCACAATGACGTCAAGGGCGCCCAGGCCAACGGCATGTGCGCCGTGCTGTTCACCGCCCGGCGCGACGTCGATGCCGCGACCACCAGTGCCGACGCCATCTGCAGGCGCCATGCCGATCTCGTCCGCATCATCGACGGCCTCGCCGCCAAGGGATAGCAATCATGAACGCACTGAAACTACTGCTTGCCGAGGGCAACACACGCGAGCGGGTCGAGGCGACCGAGGCCGCCGGCGGGCGTTCCGGCGTCGACTGCTTCAAGGAAATTCTCGACGGCGTGGCGTCGGACGCCATAGTCGACGTGGTCAATCCGGCCGATGGCGATGCCGGCTTGCCCAAGGGCGCGGAGCTTGCCGGCTACCATGGTTTCATGATGAGCGGCTCGGCGCTCAACATCCCGGGCGGAGAGGACGATCCGCGCGTCAAGCGCCAGGTCGATCTCGCCAAGGCGGTGTTCAAGGCGGGCGTGCCCTTCTGGGGCAGTTGCTGGGGGTTGCAGGTGGCGGTTGCCGCTGCCGGTGGTTTCGTGCGCGCCAATCCCAAGGGTTGCGAGATGGCACTGGCGCGGAAAATCCGCCAAACCGAGGCCGGCCGCACCCACGCGCTCTACGACGGCAAACCCCAGGTGTTCGATGCGCCGGCGGTGCATGTCGACGAGATCGAGACGTTACCGTCGGGCGCCGAACTGCTCGCCACCAACGATTTCTCCAACGTCCAGGGGGCGACCTTCAAGGTCGGCAAGAGCGAGTTCTGGGGCGTGCAGTATCATCCCGAGTTCGATATGGCCGACATGTCGCTATTGGTGATGCGCTATACCCAGCGCTTGATCGACCAGGGGTTCTTCAAGACGGAAGAAGAGGCGAAGGCGCATGCTGCGCGCCTGCAAGCCGTCCACGAGGCGCCCGAGAGGAAGGACCTCGCCTGGGCGCTCGGCATCGATGACGACATCCTGGATAAGGACCGGCGCTGGCGCGAGATCGCCAACTGGGTCGAGCATGCCG
>JAYOXJ010000245.1:0-3073 GCA_038152725.1 Rhodospirillaceae bacterium | reverse complement strand
AGCTAGGCCGGTCCCAAAAGCCCGCTGCTCTTCAATCCGTCGAATACGAACTGCACCGCGAGCGCCGTCAGCAGTACGCCGAAGATGCGCGAGATTACCTGAAGCCCAGTGATGCCCAAGAGCTTCTGCACCTGCGTCGCGATCAATAGCAGCACGAATGAAATCAGGACCACCGCCAGCATGGCGCCGATGACAGCGGCGCCGAGGGCGACGTCGCCGTGTGTGCGGCCCATCAACAGCACCGCCGCGCCCATGGCGCCGGGGCCGGCGATCAAGGGCGTCGCCAGCGGAAACACCGAAACGTCCTCCTTGGTTTCCGCCTCGCGGGTTTCCTTTTCCGTCGCCGTGGTGGCGCCGTCGGGTTCGGCGAACACCATCTTGATGCCGATCAGCAGGAGCAGGATGCCGCCGGCCGTCTTCAGCGCCGGCAGCGTGATGCCCATGTAGGTGAGCACGTTGTTACCGAACAGCAGGAACGCCATCAGGATCGAGGCGGCAATGAGGCAGCCCTTGAGTGCCATGCGCCGGCGCCGCGCGGGCGAGGCGTTGACGGTGAGCGCGGCATAGATCGCCGCCACATCCACCGGCCCCATGACGGCGAAGAAGGTGGTGAAGGCGATCAGCGCGGTCTCGAACAGGTTTTCCGGCATGGTTCTCCTTGTCGGCGATACTAGGTGATGCCACCTCAAACGGGAATCACAAACCCCCTTTGATTGCCGTCGATCTTCACAGGCGATCATATTCAAAAAATTGAAAGTGATATCGAAATAATTCGTTTGTTACAGCGTGGCCGGGTGGACGACAAAAGCGAGACGACACCACTTTTCCTTGGGTGGACATCAAGCAGTGTTGACCGGACATTTTCGGCCCGTTTCGCTTGCGCTATTGGCTTTTATTTTGACGACCGGGCCATCGGCGGCCGTGGATATTCCCGATGATTACGCCTTGCGCGGCGCGACCCAGGCCAGTGATTTGGAGTTCCCCAAGGAGGTTTCGGATATCGATTTCGTCTCCGAGCCCAAGATGGCGTTGTACAAACCGAAAGGCGATGGGCCGTTTCCAGCCCTCGTGCTATTCCATCAGTGCGGCGGATTGATCGGCCAGGAATCCATGCTCGAATGGGCGCGCCAAGGGGTTAAGCGCGGATATGTCGTTCTCCAAATCGATGCCTTGAGCCAGCGCGGCGTGCGCAGCCTCTGTAAAGGTCCGACCAAGGCGAAGGTCTATTTTTCGCGCGGCGCTCGTGACGCCTTCCAGGCGGCCGCCTACATGCGTGCGCTGCCATATGTCGACAAACGGCGCGTCGCCATTTCCGGCTTTTCCTGGGGTGGGGCGGTCGCGCTGCTGACGGCGAGCGGACGCACCGCCGATAAATTGGAATTGTCGGAGCGCTATGATGCGGTGGCGTCTTTCTACCCACCATGTCACGCCTTTCCGTCCAATGGTCAGCCGCCCTATTCCAACGTGACGTCGGGGATCGATCGCCCGCTCTTGGTGCTGCTCGGCGGGAAAGATACCGAGCCGCCAGCGGAACACTGCGTGGCATCCCTCGAACTGCAGAAGAAATCCGGCGCATCCGCGCAATGGCACTTGTACCCGGAAGCGACCCACTGCTGGGACTGCAGCCACCTCGACGGCCGCACCAAGGACGGACACTGGGGACTTGTCACCTACACCTACGATGAAGGCGTCACCAAGGACTCGGCTGAACGTGTCTTCGAGTTTTTCGCGAAGGCGTTCGGCGCGGCGAAGTAGACGTCTTACGACACGACACCTTCGGAAAGATCGGCAAAGGTCGGCGCGACGATGCGCCGGTAATCGGCGAACTTGAGAAAGAGCGAGCGGTCGAGCCGGCCGGCGTTGAAGGCGACCTCGTCCCAGGCTTGGAAGCGCTCGTCGACGACGATGGCGAGATCGTCGCGGAACGAGAACGGCGGAATCGCGCCCATGACGCAGCCGGTCAGTTCGGTCGCCTCCTCGGGCGGCGCAAAGCGGCCTTTCTGCGCGCCCATATGCTGGAGCAGCGCCTTCATGTTGAGCCGCCGGTTGCCGGGGATCACCGCCATGACGTTGCGCTTGCCGCCGCCGCCGCCCTTGACCGAGAGCACGATGGCCTTCATCGCCTGCGCCGGATCGTTGCCGCGAATGCGGCTGATCTCTTCCGAGCGGCCTTCGAGTTCGTGTTCGATGACGCGGTAAGTTGCGCCGCCCTCATCCAAGAGCGCGAGCAGGCGTTGATGAGGGTCGGCAGGCGGGTTCACGTCACCCAACCACGACCTTGCCGGCCATGGCGTTCTTGTAGAGCGCCAGCATTTCCGCTTCGCCGGCCGGCCTCGGGTTGCAACTCGCGGTCGGATCGAGGGCGGCCATCTTGGCCAGCATCGGCAGATCGTCCGCCTTGACGCCGAGCGCGTCGCAGGTGTGCGGGATTTCGAACTCGGCGCGAAGGTCGACGGTCCATTGCAGCACCGCGTCGAAGCCGTTTCCCTTGAGGCCGAGGAAACGCGCCAAGCGCTCCAGCTTGTCGGCGATGACCGGCTTGTTGAAGGCGATCACGTAGGGCGTGAAGACGGCATTGGCGCGGCCGTGATGCGCGCCGTAGACAGAGCCTGCGGGATGGCTCAGCGAATGGATGGCACCCAAGCCTTTCTGGAAAGCGGCGGCACCCATGGCGGCGGCGGACATCATATGCGCGCGCGCCTCCAGGTCCGAGCCGGTCTTCACCGCTTTCGGCAGCCATTCCTTGATCAGGCGCAGGCCCTCGACGGCGATGCCGTCGGCCAAGGGGTGATAGCCCGGCGCGCAATAGGCTTCCAGGCAATGCGCCAGCGCATCCATTCCGGTCCAGGCGGTCAAGTGCGGCGGCAGGCCGGCGACCAGCGCGGGATCGCAGATCACCGTCACCGGCATCATCTTCGGATGGAAGACGATGATCTTGGTATGCGTCTCTTCGTTGGTGATGACGGCGGCGCGGCCGACCTCGGAGCCGGTGCCGGACGTGGTCGGCACCGCGACCACCGGCTTGATCGCCGTGGCGTCGGCGCGCGCCCAGTTGTCGCCGACGTCCTCGAAG
>JAYOXJ010000244.1:4141-5724 GCA_038152725.1 Rhodospirillaceae bacterium | reverse complement strand
GAGTTCGAGGAACGCTTCGATCCGGAAATGCAGTTCCGCCCGACGTCCGGCGGCGCACGTTTTCTCGTCGTCGGCTTGCTGTTCTCGCTCTCGGCCTTTCACTACTACACCGCCGGTTTCGGCGTCCTCGAACACCACTGGCACGTCGGCATTCATCTCGCCTTCGTGCTCGGCCTGATCTATCTCGTATATACGGCGCATCGATCCGGCGGCGATGCCGGCCAGATCGCCGGCACTCAGCGCGCGACCCCGGTACGCTGGACCGACGTCGCCAAGACCGCCGCCGCCGCGCTGTTCGTTGCCGGCATTTTAGGCAAGCTCGCAGCCACCGCCTTCTTCGTCTATTTCATCCTTGTCGTCCATTTTAGCCGGACCAGCGCGGTGCGCCGGGGGGCCGCCGGCAAGGAGGTCGCCGATCACGTCCTGATCGCCGCGCTCGTGCTGTTCGTCGTCCATTCCTTCGGCACCTTGTACGGCCTCATCGGCAACAACTTCTGGGGCCCCAACGGCGCGCCGTCGGCGATCCGCACCGGGCTCGCCATGATGATGCTGGCCCAGGTCATCGAGGCGCGTCAGCGCATGCCGGTGGTGATCGTTCTGTTTGCCGCCGCCGTCTATTATTTCGCCGGCGGTATCGGTGGCGTCACCTGGGGGCTCGCGGACGACGGCCGTGGCCTGATCGCGGCAGCCAGTGTCGCGGCCTTGATCATCGCGCTGGAACCGATGATCACGCGCAGGTCCGCACTCACCGCCGCCGCGATGAAGGAACGCGACGCCGGCCGGGGCGGCGGCGTGCCGGCATACGACTGGTTCCTGTTCGTGCTGATCACGATCTGCGCGCTCTATGTGCCGATCACGTACGACGGCTTCAAGGGTGTGCTCGAGCCGCTCAACTTCCGCATCGGCGACCCGACCCTGATGGACATCGCCATGGGTACCGCCATGGTGCTGATCGTGGTCGAGACGGCCAGACGCACGTCGGGCATCGCGCTGCCGATCATCACCAACGTGTTCGTCATGTATGCGCTGTTCGGCGTCTACTTCGACTATCCGCTGGTGAATCCGGGCACCAGCTGGCCGGCGCTGATGGATCATCTCTATCTCAAGGGCGAGGGCATCAACGGCCGCCCGGTGCTGGTCGTCGCCACCTATGTGTTCCATTTCGTGCTGTTCGGCATGGTCGCCATCCGCGTCGGCCTGGGCCAACTGTTCATCGACCTCGCGCATTGCGTCGCCGGTCGTTACGCCGGCGGCCCGGCCAAGGTCAGCGTGCTGGCGTCGGCCCTGATGGGCATGATCTCGGGCTCCTCTATCGCCAACACGGTAATGACCGGTTCGCTCACCATCCCGACCATGAAGCGGATCGGCTACAAGCCGCACTTCGCCGGTGCCGTCGAAGCGGCGGCGTCGACCGGCGGACAGATCACGCCGCCGATTCTGGGTTCGGCCGCGTTCCTGATGGTGGAGTTCCTGGAAATCCCGCTCCGGGACGTCATCCTGGCGGCGATCGTGCCGGCCTCGATGCACTTCCTCGGTGTCTTGATGATGGTGCATTTCGAGGCCAAGAGATTGGGGCTCAGGGG
>JAYOXJ010000244.1:0-4131 GCA_038152725.1 Rhodospirillaceae bacterium | reverse complement strand
GGGGCTCTCCGCCGAAGAAATGCCAAAGCTGTTCGAGGTGCTGAAGCGGCGTTGGCTGACGCTGGTGCCGTTCGGCATCATCATTTACATGATCTTCGCCGGCCACACGCCCTATTGGGCGGCGTTCTGGTCGATCACCGCCGCGCTCCTGATCGGCTTCGCCAGCGCCGCCGTCCGCTGGCTGGCGCGCGGGCCCTTGAACATCGACGAGGCGAAGGCGGCGCGCTACGTCGGTTGCGATCCGATCGACCTGCGCGGCCTGGTCGACGCCTTCCAGATGGGCGGCAAGTACGCGCTCTCGGTCGGCGCGGCGGCGGCAACGGTCGGCATCATCATCGGCGTGCTGACGATCACCGGAACGCCCTTCAACATCGCCGCCATGGTCAACGCCTTCGCCGCCGATTTCGGCGCATTCCTGAACGCGATCGATCCGACCGGCTGGGTGACGGTCGAGAAGGCGACCTTGTTCATGACCCTGGTATTCGTGGCGCTGTCTTGCATCGTCATGGGCGCCGGCCTGCCGACTACGGCGACGTACCTGGTGCTGGCGACGATGGCGACGCCGGCACTCAAGGTGCTTGGCGTCGAGGCGCTGGCGACCCACTTCTTCGTCTTCTACTACGGCGTGCTCGCCGATATCACGCCGCCGGTGGCGCTAGCGGCCTATGCCGGTGCCACCATCGCCCAGGCGAACCTGATGCAGACCGGCAACACGGCGTTCCGGTTGGGATCGGCCAAGGCGTTGGTGCCGTTCGTCTTCATGTACGCGCCATCGATGCTGCTGGTGCTGCCGGGCTTCACCTGGACCGAGTTCATCGTCGCCACCACCGGCGCGGCGCTCGGCATCGTCATGCTGGGAGCAGCCCTGACCGGCTACCTGATCGCGCCGATGCGCGGCTGGCACCGCTGGCTGCTCGGTATCGGTGCCATCCTGATGGTGGCGCCGACGATCGAGACGGGTTTCGTCGGCATCGCCATCACGCTGCCGGTGTTGTTGATCCAGTTGACGGATTGGCGACGGCGGCGGGCCGCGGCTTGAGCGACCTCAGGCCCTGAATTCCTCGGCCGAGAGCAGCAACAACTCCCAAGCGCCGACGGCCACGGTGGCGCTGACGTAGATATCGAACATGCCGGTTTCCACGGCATGCAAATGGACGTTGTAGTGCCCGAACAACGTGCCCAGGCTGCCGCCGGGGCGGATGCTCTCGATGTCGACCGGGACGGCGGTGGCAAGCAGCGCGGCGCTTTGCGGCCCGGCTAGCTTGATGACGCTATAGGCGTGGCTCAGGTCGACCGCCGTGGCATCGGGGCCGTAGTCGCCCGATGCGAGTGCCGTCAGCAGGGCGGCCGGCGCGATCGCATGCGAGACGGCAAGCCAACTGCCCGGCCCGGTCCACAGCAGGCGGTAGCCGTCGGCCTCGAACGTCGACCAGCGGAACGACGGATCGTCGAGCGGGCTTCCTTCGGTGCCGTTCAACTTGGCGATGGCGGTGGGCTCGATCACGGTGATCGAGAGTTCCGGGGAGACGCGCACGCCGGTAACCGATCTTGGCGTCGGATGGTCGTGGGCGAGGGGGCTGTAGTTCATTGTCTCAACCACGCGGGCGGCCTCCCTCCGGGTCGATGAACACCGCATCGGTAACTTCGACGGGAACAGTACTGAAGGTCATTTCGCAGACGGCATACAGGGTCTTGCCCAGCCACGCTTCGCGGTCGACGACGAGGCCGAGCGAAATGCTGGCGCCGACATGCGGACTGTAGCAGGTCGAGGTGACGTGGCCGAGCATCTCCATCGGCCGGGGCGCGGCCGGGTCGGCAACGATCTGGCCGCCGCGCGGAACCGGCTTGCCGTTCAGGGACTTGAGGCCGACGAGCTTCTTTCGCATCGCCGTGCCGTCGAGCGCCGGGCGCGCCAGCGACTTCTTGCCGACGAAATCGTCGTCCGGTTTCAGCATGCGTTCGAAATCGAAATCCGAAGCCAGGGTGCGGCCGTCGATCTCGAGGCCGGCGACATGGCCTTTCTCGATGCGGAGCGTGTTCATCGCTTCCGTGCCGTAAGGCGTGATGGCGCGCGATGCCCCGACATCGAGCAGCTTTTGCCAGAGTTTCGGGCCGAAGCGGGCCGGAGTGTGAAGCTCAAAGGCGCGCTCGCCCGAGAAGGTCATTCGGATCAAGCGCACCGGCATGCCGTCGATGGCGACCATCCTGGTGCCCATGAAGGGAAGTGCTTCGTTGGAGACCTCGGCAGCGCCGAACATATCGGCCAGCACATCGCGGCTCTTGGGGCCGGCCAGCGCGATACCGGCGTATTGGTCGGTGACGCTGGTGATGTGAACGTGGAGTTCCGGCCACACCGTCTGCGCGTAGAATTCCAGGTGCTGGAGAACGGCTGCCGCCTTGCCGGTGCTGGCGGTGACGTAGAACTCATTTTCGCCGATGCGCGACGCGGTGCCGTCGTCGAACACGAAACCGTCTTCGCGCAGCATGATGCCGTACCGGCACATGCCGATTTTGAGGTTGCGGATGCGGTTGGCGTAGATGCGATGCAGGAATTCCGCCGCGTCGCGGCCGCGCACGTCGATCTTGCCGAGCGTGGAGACGTCGACCATGCCGACGCCCGCGCGCACCGCTTTGCTCTCGCGGTTGATGGCGTCGTCGGCGCTTTCGCCCGCCTTCGGGTAATATTTCGGCCGCTTCCACGGCACCGCATCGGTGAACACCGCGCCCGCCGCGACGTGCCAGTCGTGCATCGGCGTGCAGCGGACCGGAACCAGATGGGCGCCGCGCTCGAAGCCGGCGAAGGCGCCGATGGTGACCGGAGTGAACGGCGGGCGGAAGGTTGTCGTGCCGACCGCCGGGATCGGATCGCCGCGATGGGCGGCGAGAATGGCGAGGCCGTTGACGTTGCTGGTGCGGCCCTGGTCGGTGCCCATGCCGAGCGTGGTGTACCGTTTGACGTGCTCGACCGAGACGTATCCCTCGCGTGCCGCTAGCCCGACGTCGTTGGCCGTGACATCGTTCTGCAGATCGACGAAAGCCTTTTGGTGGCGCACGCCCTCACCTGAGGGGATTGTCCAAACCGCCTCAAGCGCGTTTTCGGCCTCTCGCGGCGCTGCGGCGGGCAGGGTGGGCGCGTCGGTCTTGATGCCAAGCGCCGCGAGCGCGGCCAAGCCCGCAGCCGCACCCTCGGCGATGCAGTCGGCGGTCTCGAAGGTTCCGTTCGCTGCGCCGGCGGATTGCTCTGCCTGCCAGGACGTCGCCGGGACGAAGGCGGCGAGCTTGTCGTCGAAGCGGAGCTTGCCCTGCGATTGCGAGAACAGATGCACGGTCGGGTTCCAGCCACCAGACGAAAGCAACAGGTCGCAGTCGAACTGCTTGTCGACCGGGCCCGGGGCACCGTTGGAAAGCGTGGCGACATCGATGCTCTTCACCCCGCGATGCCCGTAGGTGGCGACCACGGCGGCGCCGGTGACGACTTGGGCACCGGCCGCCGCGGCCAGGGCGGCGGCTGCCTTGCCGGGGCCGCCGGCGCGCGTATCGATGACGGCGGCGACGCTGCCGCCGGTGTCCGTCAACGCCGGGATGCAGCCATAGGCGCCGTCGTTGTTGGTGAAGAGAACGGCGCGCCTGCCTGGCAGTACGGCGAATTGCCTGGCGTAGCGTTCAGCCGCCGAGGCCAGCATGACGCCTGGCCGGTCGTTGCCCGGAAACACCAGCGGCCGTTCGATCGCGCCGGTGGCGAGGATCACGCGTTTGGCGCGGATCGACCAGAGCCGCTGGCGCGGCATCGAGGCCGGAGGGTTCGGCAGATGATCGGTGAGGCGCTCGATGGCGAGCATCAGGTTGTGGTCGTAGTAACCGAAAGCCGTGGTCCGCCTCAGCACCCGGACGTTGGGCGCGTCGAGCGCCTGGCGCGCCGCCGCAAGCCAGGCGTTTGCCGTGGCCGCGTCGGGGCGGGGGTAGAGCGAACTGCCGCCCAACTCCGCGTTCTCGTCGACGACAATGACGCGCGCACCCGATTTCGCCGCGACCGACGCCGCCGCCAAGCCGGCAGGGCCGCTGCCGACCACGAGTACGTCGCAGTAGGCGGTGCGTTTGGCGTAGTGGTCAGGATCGGGCATGCGTCCGGCC
>JAYOXJ010000243.1:4578-5750 GCA_038152725.1 Rhodospirillaceae bacterium | reverse complement strand
CTTGAACACATTCTTGAGGCTTTCTTCGATGAACTGAGACTTGTCGTAGGCCATCTTCACGGCCATGCCTTCCGGCAGGTTGGCGCGCACGCGCGGCAGCACGTCGCGTACCGCTTTCGAGACCTCGAGCGGATTGGCGGTGGCCTGCTTGACGACGCCGAGCGCGATCGTCGCCTGGCCGTTGAACCGCGCGATGCGGCGCTCATCGCGCGGGCCGAGCTCGGCGCGGCCGACATCGGAAAGCCGCACCAGGTAACCGTTCACGTCGGCCAGGATCAGGTTGTCGAACTGCGGTACAGTGCGGAGATCGGTCTCGGAAAGCACGGTGAACTCGGCCTTCACGCTCTCGATGCGGCCGGCCGGCACTTCCACGTTCTGGCGCCGCAGCGCCTCTTCCACGTCCTGCGGGGTGAGCTTGTAGGCGGCGAGACGTTCGGGATCGAGCCAGATGCGCATAGAATAGCGCCGCTCGCCGAAAATGCGCACCTCGGCGGTACCTGGCAGCGTCTGCAACTGGTCCTTCACGTAGCGGTCGGCGTAATCGGAGATTTCCAGCGACGAATGGCGGTCGGAGTAGAACGCCAGGTACATGATCGGCTGGGCGTCGGCCTCGACCTTCTGGATCACCGGTTCGTCGATCTCGCTCGGCAGCTTGCCGCGGACCCGGCTAACCCGGTCGCGCACGTCGGCGGCGGCGCCGTCCGGGTCGCGGTTGAGCTTGAAGTTGATGGTGATCTGGCTTTCTTCCTGGCGGTTGACCGAGGTCATGAAGTCGATGCCCTCGATACCGGCGAGCGACTCCTCCAGAATCTGCGTCACCTGCGCCTCGACGATCTCGGCGCTGGCACCTTTGTAGGAGGTGGTGACGTTGACCACGGGCGTGTCGACGTTGGGATACTCGCGCACCGGAATGCGGTCGTAGGAGACGATGCCGACCAGCACGATCAACAGGCTCATCACGGTGGCGAACACCGGGCGGCGGATGGATACATGCGATAGCTTCATGGCATCACGGCCTCAATACGCCGGCTCAGGACTTGGCCGGCTTGGCGGCGGCTGGCAACACTTTTACCGGCGCGCCCTCGCGCAGCTTTATGTGCCCGGCGGAAACCACCACGTCGCCCTTCTTGAGGCCGGTAACGACCTCGACCTTGCCGGCGCGGCGGATGCCG
>JAYOXJ010000243.1:3646-4568 GCA_038152725.1 Rhodospirillaceae bacterium | reverse complement strand
ATTGGCGATGCGCGCGCGCAACGCAAGCGCGCGGCCCTGCTGGTCGATCTGCGGCGCCACCGCATAGACCTCGCCGGCGAAGCTGTCTTCCGGATAGGCATCGACCCTGACATCGAACGACTGGCCGACCTTGACCGCCGGCAGGAAGCGTTCGGGGATCGAGAAATCGACCTTGATCGGATCGGCGTTGACCAGATCGACGATGTCCTGGCCGGGTGAAACGTAGGCGCCGACGCTGACCAGCCGGAGCCCGATGGTGCCGGCGAAAGGTGCCCTGATCTGCGTCTTGGCGAGCCGCGTGCGGGCCAATTCGAGATTGGCGCGGTCGGAATCGAGCTTGGCCTGTGCCTCATCGCGCGCACGGGTCGAGGCGGCGTCGCGGCGGAACAGTTCCTGGGCGCGGTCGAAGTTGCGCTTGGAAAGCGTCAGAGCCGTATTGGCCTGGGCCAGTTCGGCCTGCAGGGCGGCATCGTCGATGCGCACCAGAACGGCGCCCTTCTCGACGCGCGCCCCTTCCTCGAACAGGAACTGTGTGATGCGCCCAGCGATTTCCGGCCGGACAACGACTTGTTCATTGGCACGGAGGCTGCCGATCGCCTTGACCTCGTCCTCGACGGCGCTGATTTCGACCGGCGCGGCCTCGACGGCGACGGGCGGACGCCCGCCGCCAGCCTTCTTGGCGTCCTGGGCCAGCGCCAACGAGGGTGCCGTCCAGACCAGGAGTCCGGCGAGCAAGGCCAGCCCCGCCGTTGCAGCGAGGCGACGGCGACAAACGAATACCGTCGGCATTTTCTTGGAGGCCTTTCGAGTCACGGTACGGGGGAACTTTGGTGACTCATTGCATCCATAGCCGGTCCCGTCAACGTCGGGGCCGGTCCGGGCTCGATGAATATTACGTTACCGTCCGGTTTTCCCTAAATTT
>JAYOXJ010000243.1:0-3636 GCA_038152725.1 Rhodospirillaceae bacterium | reverse complement strand
TTCCTAGAGGTCCTCGGCCACCATCTTGATAGCGCCGCACGGGCATTCGGCGGCACACATGCCGCAACCCTTGCAGTAATCGTACTTGAAGCGGAAACGATTGCCGGGGCCGAGCTTCTCGACGGCGTTATCGGGACAGATGCCGTAACAGTTGTCGCAC
Organism: Rhodospirillaceae bacterium; assembly: GCA_038152725.1. Classification (GTDB taxonomy): domain Bacteria; phylum Pseudomonadota; class Alphaproteobacteria; order Rhodospirillales; family Casp-alpha2; genus TMED8. The sequence goes on along the minus strand of JAYOXJ010000243.1, from coordinate 3,476 downwards.
TCGAAGCAGTTGCCGCAACTGAGGCAACGGCGCGCCTCGAACAGCGCGTTCTCCTCTGTCAGTCCCTGCAGCACTTCGTCGAAGCCGGTCTGCCGCCTCACCACGTCGAGCGCCGGCTGCACGGTCTTCGGCGCGTCGTCGTAATACCAAGTGTTGAGCTTGGTGAATTCGGCGATCTCGGCCTTCGGCGCCTTGGCGTAGGTCTCTCCGCGGAGCCAGGCGTCGATGTGGCGCGCCGCCTTCTTGCCGTGCCCGACGGCGACGGTGACGGTGCGCTCCGACGGCACCATGTCGCCGCCGGCGAACAGCCCGGGCCGGCCGGTCATCATTTGGTCGTTGACCGCGACGACGCCGTCCCTGGCGACATCGACGCCGGCGACGCGGATAAGGAAGTCGGTATCGACGTCCTGACCCAAGGCCAGGATTAGGGTATCGGCCTCGATCTCTTCGAACTCGCCGGTCGGCTGCGGCCGGCCGTTCTCGTCGATCGCCATTTTCTCGACCGTAAAGGTGGTCTCGTCGATCTGCTTGATGGTCCGGAGCCAGTGGATCATCACGCCCTCTTCCTCGGCCTCGACGACCTCGAATTCATGCGCCGGCATTTCCTTGCGAGAGCGCCGGTAGACGATCATCGCCTCGTCGACGCCGAGGCGCTTGGCGGTCCGCGCGACGTCCATGGCGGTATTGCCGCCGCCGTAGACGATGACGCGCCGACCGAGCCTGGGCGGCTCGGCGCCGGTTTCCATGTCGCGCAGCACGCTCACCGCGTCCAGTATCTTGCCCGCCGCATGTGCCGGAATGTCGATGCGCTTGGCGAGATGAGCGCCGACGGCGACGAAGACGGCATCGAAGCCCTTGTCGGCGAAGGCCTCCTCGATGTCCTCGACCTTGGTGTTGAGCTCGAGCGTCACGCCCAAATCGAGGATGCGTTGGATCTCGTAATCGAGCACGTCGCGCGGCAGGCGGTATTTCGGAATGCCGAAGCGCATCATCCCGCCGGCCATCGGCCCGGCCTCGCGGATGGTGACCTTGTGGCCGAGCCGGGTGAGGTGATAGGCGGCAGAGAGCCCGCTCGGCCCGGCGCCGACGACGAGTACACGCTTGCCTGTCGGTCTGGCCGAGAATTCAGGTTTCCAGCCATGCTCCCAGGCCTGGCGGCCGAGGAAGCGTTCGACCGCGTGGATGCCGACGGCCTCGTCCAACTGGGCGCGGTTGCAGGCACTCTCACAGGGGTGGTAGCAGACCCGGCCCATGACGCCGGGCAGCGGGTTGTCTTCCATCAGCTTCTGCCAGGCGGTGTGATGGTCGCCCTCCTCCGCATGGTACAGCCACCGCTGGATGTTCTCGACGGCAGGGCAGGCGTTGTTGCAGGGCGGCAGGCGGTCGAGGTAGACCGGCCGCTCGGTCCGCCAGGACCCTGTGTGGTTGGCGAGGCTGGTGCCCGGATCGAGGGTGATGGCAAACGGCAGCGTCTTGGTGGTCATTCCGCGCCCTCCTCGCCGAGTAGGTTGAAACGCTGGATGTTGGCATCCGCCATGGCCTGAATGCGGGCGATGCGCTCGGTGTCCTCTTTCGGTTTGAACAGATGCGCGAAACGCCGCTGCAATTTCAGGTATTCGGCAACCGGTACCGGGCGGCGGATCTTGTTCGACGCCGTCAAATCGCCGTGCTCCGCCTCGAACAGCGGGAACAGGCCCGAAGCCACACCCAGGCGCGCGACCTTCATGGTGGCGTCCGACGCCGAGCCCCAGCCGAGCGGACAGGGCACCATGATGTGGATGTAGCGTGCGCCCCGGACGTCCATGGCCTTGGTCACCTTGGCCTCGAGGTCGTGCAGGTCGGCGACGCTGGCGGTCGCCACGTAGGGAATGTTGTGGGCCATGGCGATCAAGGGCAGGTTCTTGCCGGTGCCGAAAACGTTGCCAGGCGCAGATCCCACCGCCGGGGTGGTCGCGGTCCGCGCCGTCGGCGGCGTCGCCGAGGAGCGCTGCACGCCGGTATTCATGTAGGCCTCGTTGTCGTAGCAGATGTAGAGCACATCGTCGTTGCGCTCGAACATGCCGGAAAGGCAGCCGAAGCCGATATCGGTGGTACCGCCATCGCCGCCCTGGGCGACGACGCGGACGTCCTTGCGACCTTTGACCCGGTAGGCCGCGGCAACGCCGGTGGCCACCGCCGGCGCATTGCCGAACAGCGAATGCAGCCAGGGGATCTGCCACGACGTTTCCGGATAGGGCGTGGTGAACACCTCGAGACAACCGGTGGCATTGACGGCGACCAGTTGGCCGGCGCTGGCGCGCATGGCAGCATCGAGAGCATAGCGTGCGCCCAGGGCCTCGCCGCAACCCTGGCAGGCGCGGTGGCCCGACGTGATGGCGTTGGCACGCTCCATGCTCGCCTGTACGGTGCGCCGCGCATCGTCGAGCAACCGGTTGCCGACCGTGTGAGTGCCGGTCTGGTAGAACTTTACTTTCTGCATGGCCGGTGTGGTGTCGGTCATCGTCGCCTCCTTCACACGCCCGCCGCCGGCCTGGTGGCGGCAAGCTGGCGCAGGATGTTTTCCGCTGCCGGACCGGATTTCCGCGTCGCCCGTGCGCGTTTAATCTCGCCATCGACCGCGGCCCGGTTGAGATCGAGGAAGGTGACGTCCTCGAGCGTGCCCGCCCCAGCGGCTTCGAACACGCGCCGGAGCGATGCGGTGGTGATCGGCGGTCCGCCTAGGCCCGCGATCACCGTGTTCACCGGCACCGCGCGCTTCGATAGCGCCATGCGCACGTTCGAGGCGACCATGCCGCCAAGCCCCGGTGCCAGGCTCTTTTCGACTACCACGACGCGCTTGGCGCCATCGAGGGCTTCCGCCAGGGCCGCGAGCGGGAACGGCCGGAACGAACAGATGCTGAGCGAGCCCACGGCGGCACCGGCATCGCGGAGCGCGTCGACTACTTCCTTGATGGTGCCGTTGATCGATCCCTAGGCGACCATCACGGTATCCGCACCCTCGGTCCGGTAGGGATGGACCAGGCCGCCGCTCTCGCGCCCGAACACATCCTTGAAGACGTCTGCAATCTCGGGGATCAGTTCGAGCGCCTGGAGTTGCTTGTCGTGGGCGAAATAGCGCACCTCGGTAAATGCTTCCGGGCCGACCATGGCGCCGATCGAATAAGGCTCGGCCGGATCGAGCACCTGGACCGGCTGGAACGGCGGCAGAAAGGCATCGACCTCTTCCTGGGTCGGCACGTCGATGCGCTCATAGGCATGGGTCAGGATAAAACCGTCGATGCAGACCATGACCGGGCAGCTCAGTTCCTCGGCCAGCCGGAACGCCTGGATATGAAGATCGACCGCCTCCTGGTTGGTCTCGGCGAACAGCTGAATCCAGCCCGAATCCTTGAGCGCCATGGAATCGGTGTGGTCGTTCCAGATGTTGATCGGCGCGCCGATGGCGCGGTTGCCGATGGTCATGACGATGGGAAGAC
>JAYOXJ010000242.1:0-5777 GCA_038152725.1 Rhodospirillaceae bacterium | reverse complement strand
AGGTGCTGGTGTCGTCCCGCAGCTTTTCTACCGACAACAAATAATGGGCGATGTCGTAATGCCCCTTGTCGACGGCCAAATCGACCGCGCGAACACCGAACTCGTTCGTGGCGGATAGGTCGGCGCCGTCGACGATGCTGGCCTTCACCCGAACCATATCGTCTGCCCAAACGGCATCAAACAGACGCTTCGTCGCCGGCGAAAGATCGGCCGCCATGGCGCCGGCGGAAAGCAGAAATCCGCTCGCAAGCAAAATCGCCCCGACTAGAATTCGGCGCATCGTCAGTTCCTTGTCGCCCAGGTTTGCAATTCGAGCTCGGATTTTAGCAATTTCGCCCCCCTTGAGGCAAAGGTGTTGATTCCCGTCACTTTCATTCACGATTGTCCCGGCTCTCGGCATTGCCCGGAAACCCAGTGTGGCATAAGCTTTCGCGCGAAAAGATTCGGATTAACATGGCCTTCCGGGGCCGGATGGGGAGGAGAACAGCCGATGTTCCTCTGGCGCCTTAACGACAATCAACGCAAGGTTTTCATGGCCCTGGCGACACGAATGGCCATGGCCGATGCCAAAGCCCCCCCCGAAGAAGTGCGCCTTCTTGACGATTTTGCCGCCTCCCTCGAGACCGACATCAAATCATCCGGAGAAGCAATATTCTCAAAACTCGACCTGAGCGCCTTCGATACCCATGAATCTCGCACCATCATGGTCCTCGGCATCCTCGCCGTGGCACTTTCGGACAACCATTTCCACGTCGACGAGTCCTCGGTACTGACTCAGATCACCGATGCCTTCGACATTTCGCCGCAGAAGCTCGCCGAATTGCGGAAATGGGCGGAGCGTATCGTCGACGTTTATGACGACTTCCATAAATTTATCGAAAGCAACGACGCCGTATGAACGGAGCCAGTCCGACCGGCGGTACCGCCCAGCCGCTGCTCTTCACGCCGACTAAGTTCCGGAATGTGGTTGCGCGAAACCGCATTGTGGTCGCGCCGATGTGCCAGTACCACTCCGACGATGGCGGACCGACCGATTGGCAGATGATGCACCTGGGCCGGCTTGCGACGGGTGGCGCAGGTATTGTCTTCGGTGAGGAGACGGCGGTCGAACGCCGCGGCCGTAAGACCTATGCCTGCGCCGGCATCTACAAGGACGAGCACATTTCAGCATATCGCCGGCTGACCGACTTCATCCGCGAGCAAGGCGCCGTCCCGGCAATTCAACTCGGCCACTCGGGACGAAAGGCGTCCTGCCATACGGCCGTGAAAGATTGGCGCCCTCTCGCTGATGAGGATGAGGCCGATGGCCTGGCCCCATGGCAGGGGTTGGCGCCGAGTTCGCTGGACCAGCCGAAACGCCGGTTCTTGCCGAAGGAAATGGACAAGGACGACATCCGTACCGTACTCGACGCATTTCGCGAGGCAACACGCCGGAGCATGGACGCCGGATACGATATCATCGAAGTCCACGGTGCGCACGGCTACCTGATCCACCAATTCCTCTCGCCGGTGGCGAACCAGCGAACCGATTCCTACGGCGGCGATATCGCCGGGCGCATGCGCTTTGCCCTCGAGGTCGCGGAAGTGGTGCGAGACGCCTGGCCAAAGGACAAGCCGGTGTTCTATCGCATATCCGTGGTCGATGGCGAAGGCGGCGTGTGGTCGCTTGAAGACTCGGTCGTACTTTCGCGCGAGCTAAAAGCCCGCGATATCGATCTTATCGACGTCTCCTCAGGCGGCATTTTCGGTGACACCGAGATGCCGGCCGTGCCCCGCATACCCGGCTACCATGTCGGTTTCTGCGAACGCATCAAACGCGACGTCGATATCCCGATCATCGCCGTCGGCGGCATTACGGAAGCGGCGCAGGAGGAAGCGATCCTGCAGGCCGGCCAGGCCGACTTGATCGCGCTGGCGCGCGAGTTGCTGTGGAATGCGGATTGGCCGGCACATGCGGCCCAGGCTCTCGGCCTCACCGATCCGTTCGGTGTCATGCCGGAAGAGTATGCGCACCGGCTCCGCCAGCGCGAGGCCCAAAAGACTATGCCGCTCAACATGGGCGGCGCCGAGACCGAGGCTGCCATGCGCGCACTGCTCGGCGGCAGCTGATTTCCTTCCACTCCTGATCAATTCCGAGAGAACCCCATGAATTCAAAGATTGCCATTTTCGGCGCCGGTGCGCTCGGCGGACATGTCGGCGCCTACCTGACACGTGGCGGCCATGACGTCACCCTGATCGATCCCTGGCCGGCGCACGTCGAACACATGCGCGCGCATGGCCTCACCCTCGAGGGCCAGACCGAACCGGAATGCTTCACCCAGCCGGTGAAGGCCATTCACTTGACCGAACTCCAGGCTGTCGCCAACGGCCGGCCGTTCGATTTTGCATTCGTCTCCATGAAATCATACGACACCGTCTGGGCCTCCGAGATGATCCGCCAATACATCGATCCCGCCGGTTTCGTGGTGTCGCTTCAGAACGGCATCAACGAGGAGCGTATGGCCAGTGTCGTCGGCTGGGGCAAGACGGTCGGCTGCATCGCGTCGACCATCGCCGTGGAACTCGACGCGCCGGGACACATCCGGCGAAATGTAAAGCTCGGTGGCGAGCAGCACACCATCTTCCGTGTCGGAGAGCCGCACGGCCGCATCACCGAACGCGCCGAGATGATCGCCGGCCTATTGAAATGCGTCGACAGCGCCAAGGCGACCACGAACCTTTGGGGCGAGCGCTGGTCGAAGCTCGCCGTCAACTGCATGCGAAACCCGGTCTCCGCCGCCACGGGCCGCGGCGGCAATGACAGCGATTCGGATCCGGTGACCCGCATGCTGGCCATCCGGATCGCCGCCGAAGCCATCGAGGTCGGCCAGGCACTCGGCTATATCATTGAGCCGGTCTACGGCATGGCGCCGGAAGATGTGGTCGGTGCCGCGCGGGGCGATAAAGCCGCGCTCAGCCGGGTCGAGGACCGCCTGTTCGAAAACATGAAACGCCGCTCGATGAAGCAGAAACCCTCCATGGGTCAGGACATCGACAAGGGGCGGCGAACCGAGATCGACTTCATCAACGGCCTCGTGGTCGAAAAAGCCGCCGATCTCAACATCTCCGTCACCGCCAATCGCGGTATCATCGAGGCGGTCAAGAAGGTCGAGCGCGGCGAAGCCAAACCGAGCCCAGGACTGGTCGCCAACATTTGACCCGCCATCCTGTCAGCTTCCAGGCCACTTGACCTTGTCCTGAACGCGGGCGTCGAAACGCGCCACGTCGACGACGACTCGCTTGTGCGTGCCTTCGCCGATCAAGCCAGCCTCGTCGAGCGCTTCGACACGGAGCGTCACCTAGTTGCCATCGACTTCGAGCACCTCCGCCTTTGCAACGACGCGCATGCCGACCGGCGTGGCCGCGACATGGCTGACATCCAGGTGAGTGCCGAGCGATTGACGCCCGGCGGAGAGGTGTTTCTCAATGGCATCGAGAGCGGCGGCCTCCATCAGATTTATCATCACTGGCGTGGCCAGCACCTGGATGGCGCCGGAGCCGACCCGTCTCGCTGTATGTTCATCGCCGACGACCATCTTGGCGCTGCCGTTTAGCCCGGGCCTGAGTTCGCTCACGCGGGCACGAACTCCAGTACGGAATCGAGCGCATCGACACGGGCGACGATACCGTTCGCGCTCGGCTGGGCGCGGACCCCTTGCGGTGGCGACGCGAGGATCTTCTTGATCGGCCCCATGTCGTCGCAGGCACAGACCATGGCACCGAAGATTGCCGGGCGGCCGCTCATGGCGGAAGCCAGATCACCATAGCGGGCGCGATACTGGTCGGGCGAAAGCACGCTCACCTTGCCGCCGTCGAATGCAACAGAACTGCCAGCCGCTTCACCGCCTAGCAGGGTTGAGAATTTTGCTGCCTCCTCGTCGGCCTTCGCGGAAACGGTGACGAACTCCGGCATCTTGACGACGCGATTGGCGTGGCTTTTCCATTCCGGCCGCCACACCAACTCGGGTGTACCGTGCTCACAGTAGTAAACGCGTCCGCCGGGAAACACGTCGGCACGTACCGTGACGGTGCGGAACCTAGCCTCGGGCTTGCTGTCCCCGAGATCGACCGGCCGCGTAAAGGCGCGCGGCGGGTCGCCTGCCATGCCGTTGGCCTCGAGATGGGCAAACACGTCGTCCACGTTGCCGGTCTTGAAGACGATACCGTTGATTCCGGTGGGCGCGCTGGCGAGGTCCGGACGCTGGTGCGGCTCTCCCTCCGGGATGCCAAGCAACTCCATGTAGTCGGTGCCGAACATCATCAGGTGGTTGATGGAGCCGAGTGAATGGCGACCCTGCGGCGTCAGTGTGAAGCCGAGCGCCTTGAAAGTGGCCGCCGCTAACGGCATGGCCGCCTTGACGTTGATGACCGTATGGTCGAGTTGGTTCTTGGAAGCCATTTCGATCTCTCCCTAGCCCGTCACCGGCACGTAGGTGCCACGCCCGACGGCGACAAGGCCGCCATCCTCGTTGGTGACGTCGATGTCGACCACTGCGGCCGACTTTCCGCGCCGGCGCACGACTGCCTTGCCGATCACGGCCTCGCCGATGGCCGGCTTTAGGTAGTCGATACGCAGGTTCATGGTCGGCACACCGCCGCCGACCATCATGCCGATGGCGAAGTCGCCGACGATGTCGATGAACGCGGCCAGTGGCCCGCCGTGGAACTGCTTGGTGCCGGGGCGGCGTTCCATGCTCGGCGATTGCGGCATGCGAATGGTAATCGCCATTTCGCCGTAGTCGAGGGACAAGACCTCGAGGTTCAGCGATGAGATGAAGGGCGAGCGCGCGAAGATCGCCTCGATGGCAGCTTTATCAAGCTTTTCCGGTTCGGTTTTGTCCGACATTTTCTTCCCCTTACGGCTTGACGATGACCTTGCCGAAGACCTCGCGGTCCTCGATCAGGCGGAAGGCCTCGTTGACCTCCTCGAGCGGCAATTCCTTGTCGATGATCGGCTTGAGTTCCCTGGTTGCGACCATATCGATCAATGCTTCGAGTTCGGGACGAAGCCAGCCGTTGGCACCAAGCACCTTGAGCTCGTAAGACCAGATGAAACGGAGGTCCTCCTTCGGGTCGAAGCCGGCGGTGGCGCCGCAGGTCAGAATGCGGCCGCCTCGATGCAATACCTTCAGCGATGGCACCCAGGTATCGCCGCCGGTGAAGTTGACGACCACGTCCACACCCATCTCCCATTTGCGGCGATGCGGCTTGCCGAACTTGTTCCACACCCACTTGTGGAATTCCTCCTCCACATAGTTGATGCCGTGATCGGCACCCAGATCGGCCAAACGGTCGAGCTTCGACTGCGACGAAGCACAGGCAATGACCTCGCAGCCACGCGCCTTCGCAAGCAGCACCGCGCAGGTGCCGACACCGCCGGACGCGCCGAGAATCAGGACTTTTTCGCCCTTCTGCACCTCGCCGATGGTATGCATCATGCGATACGCCGTGCCGTAGGCCACCGGCAGGCAGGCTGCCTGTTCGAAACTGACGGAGTCGGGAAGCGCCACCAAGTGGTGTGTCGGCACCTTGCAGTATTCCGCGAGACCGCCGTGCCACATTTCGCCCATCAGGCCGCCGGCACCGACCCGGTCGACCGGATCGATCAGCACCCGCTGACCGATCTTCCAGTCCTTCACATCGGCGCCGACCTCGACGATCTCACCGGCGAAATCCAGTCCCATGATGCACGGCATCGGCACCTTGATGCCGGGCATGCCGCGGCGAGTGAAGATGT
>JAYOXJ010000241.1:0-5862 GCA_038152725.1 Rhodospirillaceae bacterium | reverse complement strand
GTCAACGTGATGCTGCTGGAAGCCGGCGGCGAGGACAACAGCATCTGGATTCACGTCCCGGTCGGCTACATCAAGACCATGGTCGACCCCAAGGTGAACTGGCTGTTCGACACCGAGCCGGAACCGAACCTCGCCGACCGCCAAATTCCGATCCCGCGCGGCAAAGTGCTGGGTGGTTCGTCGTCGATCAACGGCATGCTTTACGTGCGCGGCCAGGCCCGCGACTACGACGGCTGGGCGCAGCTCGGCAATCGCGGCTGGTCGTATAGCGACGTGTTGCCCTACTTCAAGCGCGCCGAGAACCGCGAGGGCGGCGGCGACGAGTTTCGTGGTTCCGGCGGTCCGTTGAACGTGGCGAATTCGCGCGAGACCTATCCGGTTCTCGACTCGCTGATCGATGCCGGCGAGGAGCTCGGTTACGCCCGCAATTCCGATTACAACGGCGCAGACCAGGAAGGGTTCGCCTACTACCAACTGACGCAGAAAAACGGCAAACGGTTCAGCACCAAGGTCGCCTATCTGGAACCGGCCCGCGCGCGGCCGAACCTGCATGTCCAGCCCTATGCCCAGGCAACTCGGCTGATCATGGACGGTAAGCGCGTCGCCGGCGTCGAATATACGGTGCGTGGAGAGCTTCGACAGACCATGGTCGGACGCGAAGTCATTCTCTGCGCCGGCTCGATTCAATCGCCGCAGCTGCTGGAACTTTCGGGGATTGGCCGTCCGGAGGTGTTAAGGGCGCACGGCATCAACGTCGCCCACGAACTCCCCGGCGTCGGCGAAAACCTGCAAGATCACTACATCAGCCGGCTGGTCTGGCGGATCCGGAACACGCCGTCGCTCAACCAGAAGACCAAAGGCATCCCGGCGATGATCGAGGGCCTCAAGTTTCTGCTCGCCAACCGAGGCGCGCTGACGCTTTCCGCCGGTATCCTGGGCGGTTTCGTCCGTACCCGGCCGGAACTGGAAACGCCGGACGTCCAGTACCACATCGCCAACGCCAGCTTCAAAGATCCGAAGAAGCGTGTGTTCGACGATTTCCCAGGACTCACCATTGGGCCGTGCCAACTGCGACCCGAGAGCCGCGGTTCGATCCATATCAAATCTGCCGATCCGCTTGCGGCGCCGGCCATCGTCCAGAACTTCCTGGCCGAGGAACTGGACCGCACAACCCATGTCGCCGGCATGCGCATCGCGCGGCAGTTGATGGCAACGGACGCAATGAAGCCCTACGTCGAGGGCGAAGTGGTGCCCGGAGACGACTGCAGGAGCGACGACGAGCTTATCGATTACGCGCGGCGCACCGGGGCCACGCTCTACCACCCAGTTGGGACCTGCAAGATGGGCAGTGACCCGATGGCTGTGCTGGATGAGCGCCTTCGCGTACGCGGCGTATCCGGCGTTCGTGTTGTCGATGGTTCGGCCATGCCGCGCCTGGTGTCGGGCAACACCAACGCACCGATTATCATGATGGCGGAGAAAGCCGCCGACATGATCCTCGAAGACCGCGCCTAAACCCTAAAACAGCTGCATCGGGAACACGTCGCGCCCGAGCCGGGCGTGGACGTAAAGCATGCCCGCAAAGACCGCGATGGCGAGTAGCGTCTGCCACCACGGTATTTCGCCGCGTTCCATGCGGGTGCGGCCAGCGGCGATGGCAAAAAGCGGCACGAAAGACGTGCCCGCTTCGAAAGCCATCCAGTCATCGCCGAGCGTCGCTCGCTTGCGCCGCTCCAAATGCAAGGCGCCGACCAAGGCCAAGACAGACATTCCGCCAAACAGGATCAGCGCCGCGGCATGGCCATTGGCGAGCGAATGACTGATGCCCCAAAGTGCGACGCCCCACATCACGGGATGACGGGTGATCTTGAAGATGCCCTTGACCTCCGGCTTCCAGCCCAATTGAGCGGCCGGCACGGTGCTCGGGTTGCGCTGGACGAAGCCGCAGACCAGCAGAAAGCTGGCGATCAGCATCACCGTCAGCGAGGCGTGGCGCATGCCGGTATTGGGAACGATGACCTCGATATGTGGCGCCGCCTTGTAGGCATTGATCACCCAGGCAAGAAGCGCGATCGACAATAAAGAATAGGCGGCGAGATAGCCGCGTTCGGTCAGCACGCGCGCGAGGACCCGGCGCACGGGTGGGTCGGGCAGCCAGATGTGAGTGCCGACGAACAGCGCCATTGCGATGGCGAGCGGGATAAGGCCTTGCGACATGGACGGCATGTTAATTCTCCTTGCGCGCCTTTGCCACCGTGTTAAGCAGCCGAGAATCTGATGGAACGAAAGGAAACGGCATGTCCTGGCTGTTGCTCGCCCTGGCCATCGTCACCGAAGTCACGGGCACCATCGCACTCAAGTTTTCTCAAGGTTTCACCCAGCTTAAGCCGAGTCTCGTGGTCGTCACCGCTTACATCACGAGCTTTTCCCTGCTTGGCCTCTCCCTCAAGGGCATCGATCTCGGTATCGCCTATGCCATCTGGGCTGGCGTCGGCTCGGCGCTCGCCGCCATTGCCGGCGTATTTCTGTTTCAGGAAAACTTGGGCGTTGTCAAAGCCGTGTCGATCGCATTGATCGTCGTAGGCGTTGCCGGCCTCAACTTGGCCGGCCGCACCTCCGGCATGTGAACGTCAGCCTTCGGCACCATCCTCGACCGGTGCCGGTGGCTCGCTGGCGCGGGTGACGATGAACAGCGCCACAGGCACCAGGATGGCGGCCATTAGGGCGGGAAGTTTCCAATCCTTGGCGACGAAACCGGCGATATAGACAAAACTCGCCGTCATGGTCAGAACCGCCAGCCATTTGGCTTTTTTCGGAATGACCTTGTGGTTGTGCCAATCGCGGACAGACCGGCCAAGCGTCTGGTGATTCCAGAGCCATGCGTGGAAACGCAGAGAACTCCGTGAAAATGCCCAGAGCGCAATCAGCAGGAACACCGTAGTCGGTAATCCTGGCACGAAAGCCCCAATGACGCCGAGCGCCACGTTGACACAGCCGAACGCCAGCAAAAGCCAGCGCATCCAGCAATTCTCGATAGTGCCGAGCGGTCTATCGCCCTCATTCATGGACACCGAACTTGCCCTTTCCTAGCGGCGGATCGGGTGCTAACAGCTTTCCCGACGTTCGATTTTCCTGACATTCGAATGTGCGGTATATCAAAAATCGCAGGGTTGCAATGATCGATAAACGCCCATCGCTGGCTTACGGCGATACAGTTGGGGACGACGGCATCTGGGTTCAATGTCTGAACCGCGGGCAATGGACCGCACCCAGGCCGGCCCTGTTCCTAGATCGTGACGGCGTCATTTTGGTCGAAACCAACTACCTCTGTACCGTCGAAGATACGCAGTTGATGCCCGGCGCCGCCGAGACCATCGCGCACGCCAATCGGCTCGGCATGCCGGTGGTCGTCGTCACCAACCAGAGCGGCATCGGACGGGGCAAGTACGGCTGGGCGGAGTTCGCACTGGTTCAGGAGAAGATGCTGGAAGACCTCGCCGCCGACGGCGCCTATGTCAACGCGGTCATGGCCTGCCCCTTCCACGGCAACGGTAACGCTCCCTGGAACGTCGACGACCATCCCGACCGCAAACCCAATCCGGGCATGCTGCTGCGTGCCGGCAAAATGCTCGCCATCGATTATGCAGCGTCCTGGATCGTCGGCGATCATGCCAGCGATTTGGCAGCCGGAAAGGCGGCCGGACTGGCGGGAGGACTGCATGTCTGGAGCGGTCACGGATCGCATCCCGGCCAGCGCGACGATGCCTGGGGCACGGCGGGCGGCGGTTTTGCCGTGCGCGAGGGCGACAGCATCGCCGATGTCCCTGCCGTATTGCCCCTATTCGCCGCCGTTTAGAAGATTGACGTTTGATCGCCGAACCTTAATCTGACGGACCGATTACCGAGAAAGGCCCCTACGCCATGAAGCTGCTGCGCTACGGACCCAAGGGCAAGGAAAAGCCCGCCCTGCTGGACGATAACGGCCGCCTCCGGGACCTTTCCGACAAGCTCAACGACCTCGCCGGTTCCAACCTGGATCCCGACCGCCTGGCCGCGCTCTCCAATATCGATACCAACACGCTGCCGGTGGTCCAAGGCACGGTGCGGTTCGGTGCGCCGGTCGGCGGCGTCGGCAAGATCGTCGCCATCGGTCTCAACTATGCCGACCATGCCGCCGAAGCCGGTATGGCGCTGCCAGACGAACCGGTCATCTTCACCAAGGCGATTACCGCCCTCAACGGTCCCAACGACACCGTGGTGCTGCCCAAGGATTCGACCAAGGGCGACTGGGAGGTCGAGCTCGCTATCGTCATCGGCCGCAAGGCGCAATACGTCTCACAGGGAGAAGCGCTCGATCACATTGCCGGCTACGCCGTAATCAATGACGTTTCCGAGCGGTCGTTTCAGCTTGAGGGCACCGGCCAATGGGTCAAGGGCAAGAGCTTCGACACCTCCGCCCCGCTCGGCCCCTGGCTAGTCACGCCCGACGAAGTCCCCGACCCGCAGAACCTCAACATCTGGCTCGAGGTCAACGGCCAGCGCCGCCAGAACGGCAACACCCGTACCATGGTGTTCGGCGTCGGCCATCTGGTCAGTTACGTCAGCCGGTTCATGACGCTGCTGCCTGGCGATGTCATCGCCACCGGCACACCGCCCGGCGTCGGACTCGGACACAAGCCGCCCGTGTTCCTGAAACACGGCGACGAAATGCGCCTCGGCATCGAAGGGTTGGGCGAACAACGCCAGAAGGTCGTCGCCTACGACCCGAGCCTGCTCTAGACCAAGCCGCGCCGTTCGATCTCGCGCGCGATCACCCCGGCCGCGTCCAGCGCGGGCGGACTGGTTTCTCCGAGAACGCCTGAAAAGGCCACTGCATAGCCGCCGTCGAAGAGATCGCGGTGGAAGCGCGCGTGCTTATCGGTGATCAGGGCCGGCGGCTGGAATACCTGCACCGGCACCCCCGGCGCGCAGGCCTCCGAACACATGGAGACCGAGTCACCGGTCACCACCACCGCGTCTGCCCAAGCAAGATATCCCCGGTAGGGGTTGTCACCCAAGTCGCCCCAGCGGTAGGCATGGTGCGGGCAGTCGATGGCGGCCATCAGGGCATCGACGGCATCGCCGGTACGGCGGCTGGTCGCGGTCATCAACGATCCGCCGGCTGCCTTCGCCATGGCCGACGCCCTTCCACCCAATTCGCGCGCCATTTCATCGGTGAACCGCCGCCGCCGGGTCGAGCCGCCGACGATCAGGGCAATCCTCGGTGCTGGCAGCGCTTCCAACTTGGCTTGCCATTCACCTCTTGCAGCTTCCAATAGGGTCGCGGTCAACCCATGCGGCGCGCCGACGATTTCCACGACATTGTCGCCTGCGATTCCCGGATCATGCGAAGGCCTGGCGATCAACGCGAACTCGGCGGCACGTAGGCCCGGGTTCATGATCTGCACCAGCTTGGCCTTGCCGCCGGAGGCGCGCTTTATGGCGAGCGCTATCGGCGCGGTACGGCGGCCCGCCGCAATCACCAGTTCCGGCCATGGCGGGCGGATCGTCGACCTGGTTGCCGCGTCGGCGCCCAACAATGACGCTCCCAGCAGTGCATTGGGGAGCTTGGCAAGAGCGCCGTAAGCGATCTCCTTCACCGTGTAGGGCCGTCCCAGGCGGTCGGCGACGCCGAGCGCTTGCGACCGGTTGCCGGCCCGGTCGTCGACCAGCACCCAAATGCGTTCGGCGTCAGCCATACTGGCCGAGAGAATTGCGAAGCGGCGACAGATGCTCGCCATAGGGCGCGGCGCGGCCGATGGCATGGCGATACATGGGCTGGCGCACCTGCCAGTTGGAGGCCGACTGCACGGTCCGTTCGGT
>JAYOXJ010000240.1:0-5948 GCA_038152725.1 Rhodospirillaceae bacterium | reverse complement strand
GCACAACGGTGTTATAGGCGCGCGCGAGACGGGTGATGGAGTCCAGCAGGATAACGACGTCGCGCTTGTGTTCGACCAGGCGCTTGGCCTTCTCGATCACCATCTCGGTGACCTGGACGTGACGCGCGGCCGGCTCGTCGAAGGTGGAGCTGATGACCTCGCCCTTCACCGAGCGCGCCATGTCGGTGACTTCCTCCGGGCGCTCGTCGATCAGCAGCACGATCAGGTAGCATTCCGGGTGATTGACGGCGATGGAGTGCGCAATGTTCTGCAGCATTACCGTCTTACCGGTGCGCGGCGGTGCGACGATCAGCGCGCGCTGGCCCTTGCCGATCGGCGTGATCAGGTCGATGACGCGGTGCGTCGGGTCCTTGCTGGTCGGGTTCTCGACTTCCATGTGCAGCCGCTCGTCGGGATAGAGCGGGGTCAGGTTGTCGAAGTTGATGCGGTGCTTGACGTCGTCGGGTACCGCGAAGTTGACCTGGTTGACCTTGAGAAGCGCGAAGTAGCGCTCGCCTTCCTTGGGCGCGCGGATCTGGCCCTCGACGGTGTCGCCGGTGCGAAGCGAGAAGCGCCGGATCTGGCTCGGCGAGACGTAGATGTCGTCCGGGCCCGGCAGGTAGTTGGCGTCGGGGCTGCGCAAGAAGCCGAAGCCGTCCTGCAGCACCTCGACGACGCCGTCGCCGTAGATCGCCACATCGTCGTCGGCCAGGTGCTTCAGGATCGCGAACATCATGTCCTGCTTCCTGAGCGTGGATGCGTTCTCGACGCCGAGTTCCTCGGCGAAGGCCAGCAGTTCCGGCGGGGTCTTCTCTTTGAGGTCCTTGAGATTCATGTCGGATGTTCCGGTCGGGTGGGGTGGAGGTCCGGGGGAGAAAGGCGGAGATCCCGATAGTTTGGGATCGCGGCGCCGTCGTGAGCGGTCTCGGCTCGTTTGCGCGCCGGTCGGACGCCGGCTTGTGATATTTTCAGACGATTACCGGTCGCTGGACAGCGCCGTCGGGATCAGATGGCCGAACACTTAGCGAAATGGCTGCAGCCTGTCAATCGGCTTTGTTTAGAACGGCTTCACGATGCGTCCCGCGTCAAAACGGTTTGACGATCACCATGATGACGATGACCAGCATCAAGATCGTCGGTACCTCGTTGGCGGTGCGGTAGAACTTGTGACTGCGGGTGTTGCGATCCTCGGCGAACTCGCGCCGCCACTTGGCCATCATCATGTGCGCGACGGTCATGGCAACGACGCAGGCGAGCTTGACGTGGAGCCAGCTCGGCTGCATCAGCTCTTCGCGCATGTTGTAGAGCATCAATCCGCCGAACAGCCACGACGCCAGCATCGCCGGGTTCATGATCGCGCGCAGCAGCCGGCGCTCCATCACCTTCAGCGTCTCCGACTTGTCGGTGCCGATCTGCGCCTCGCAATGGTAGACGAACAGCCTCGGCAGATAGAGCAGCCCTGCCATCCACGAGATCACCGAAATGACATGCAGTGCCTTGACCCAGAGGTAGGCGGCGCCGGAAAGTTCGAACATTCTGGGCTTCCCTCGTTTACGGGCGGGCCGCCTGCGGGCAGCCCGTATGCACTTTCGGACAAATTCGCCCGCCATCCCCCTCGCCGCAAGCCAAAACCTCTGGCCCCGCCAAAGTTCGGCGCACGATGGCGGCGAGGCCCTCGATGAAGGCGTTCGCTGTCGCGACCGCGGGCACGCGGATGTAGAACGGGATGCCGAGGTGCTCGGCCCGTTCGCGGTATTCGATGTCGAGCTCGACCAGGGTTTCGGAATGCTCCGAGACGAAGGCGATCGGCACCACCACGACGCCGGTGCCGTCCTTGGCGGCGCGTTCGAGCTCGGCCTCGGTCGAAGGCCCGATCCATTCCAGCGGCCCGACCCGGCTCTGGTAGCAGACGTTCCAATCGGTGTCTGGTGCGAGCCCCGTCGCCACCGCCTGAGCCGTGCGCTCGACCTGCCACTGGTAGGGATCGCCGGCGTCGACCACCTTCTTCGGCAGCCCATGCGCCGAGAACAGCACGCGCGCCGGCGTTCCCGCCGGCGCTTCGGCCAAGGCGCCCCGCACCAGCGCCGTCTGCGCTTGGATCCAGCCGGGATCGCTCGGATAGCAGCAGACCGTCCGTGTCGGTGCGTTCAGTCCAGCCGCCGCCGCGGCGCGGCGCCAGTCCTTCAGCGACGACGCCGAGGTGGTGGTCGAGAACTGCGGATAGAGCGGCAGCAACACGATCTCGTCGGGATTGTAGGCTTTGACGTCCGCCGCCACCGCGTCGCTCATCGGATGCCAGTAGCGCATGCAGACGAAAGTCTTGATCTCGTCATCGCCGCCGGTGAGCGCGGTCTCGAGCGCGGTCGCCTGTTCGCGGGTCAGACCCAGCAACGGCGAGCCGCCGCCGAGATGCGCGTAGATCTCGCGCGCCACCGGTGCGCGCCTGGTCGAGATCAGCTTGGCCACCAGCCAGCGCAGCGGGTTCGGCAGGCCGATGATAGCGGGGTCCTTGAACAGGTTGAACAGGAACGGCTGGACCGCGTCCGGTCCGTCCGGCCCGCCAAGATTGAACAGCACGACGGCGATGCGGCGCATGATGTCTCTCAGCCGGCCTTCCAGCCGCGCACCATCTCGGAAACGCGGCCGACGTGTTCGGGCGGCGTCTGCGGCATGATGCCGTGGCCGAGGTTGAAGACGAAGGGCCCACAGCCGAGGGTATCGAGGATGCGCGTCACCGCGCGCTCCATCGCCTCGCCGCCGGCGAGCAGAAGATGGTTGTCGAGATTGCCCTGCACGGCGACCAGGGGCTGCAGGTATTCCGCAGCCCAGCCCAAGGGCACGCTGTGGTCGATGCTGACGGCGTCGACGCCGGTCTCCTCGGCGAAGGCGAGATAGTTGGCCCCGGCGTTACGCGGAAAGCCGATGATCGGTACGTCGGGATGATGGCGTTTCAGGCCCTCAACGATGCGGCGGTTGGGCTCGATCACCCAGCGCCGGAAACCCTCTTCGTCGAGCAACCCGGCCCAGCTGTCGAACAGTTGCAGCACTTCGGCGCCGGCATCGATCTGGCGGCCGAGGTAATGTACGCTGGCCTCGATGAGGAGATCGATCAGTTTCTGGAAGCTCACCGGGTCGCGCGCCGCCCAGGTGCGGATGGTCGAACCCTCGGTGCCGCTGCGGCCTTCGATCATGTAGAGCGCCACCGTCCAGGGCGCACCGGCGAAACCGATCAGCGTGGTCTCGGCGTCGAGCGCCGCCTTGATCCGCCCGACCGCCTCGTAGACCGGTGCCAGGGTGTCATCGATGCCGTTTATGGAGAGCCTGGCCAGGCCGGAGGCGTCGGTGATGGCATCCAGCACCGGCCCCTCACCCTGCACGAACTTGACCTCCTGGCCGAGCGCGTCGGGCAATACCAGGATATCGGAAAACAATATGGCGGCATCCATGTGGTAGCGCTTGAGCGGTTGCAGCGTCACCTCGAGCGCCTTTTCCGGCGTGTAGCAGAAGTCGAGGAAGTTCTCGGCGCTGGCGCGCACCTTTCGGTATTCGGGCAGGTAGCGGCCGGCCTGGCGCATGAACCAATAGGGTGGCCGGTCGACGGTCTCCCTGCGGAGTGCGCGTAACATGCGTTTGGCCATTCTCGTCCGTCCCTCTTGGCGCTTTGATGGGCTGCTTGCCGGGTCTAGTTTTCCCGCGCGACCCTACACGCCTCAATAAGAAGAATCTATATTTAGGAAAGGTTGTTGTTGTTGTTGGGGGGTGGAATCCAGGGGATTAATGGAAAGGGGCCAGCTTTTCCACAGAATTACACCAACTCGATTTTGGCCTGGATAAACCTGTGAGTGAGACTTGAAAAGCCGGGATAAAAGTCCGTTCTCTAAATATATGTGCCGGCCTCACCGGTGAATGGATCGAATGCGGTTCCTGTGAATTGCGTGGGTTTCATTTTTTCGCCGATTCCATACCGGGCCTTGTAGAATTCGCTCAGTAATGGGAAAACCGCCGCAATCGAATTCGAACTGCGGTGGTAATCGCCGATTTCGCCGCCGGGCTTCGAGTTCGAGACAAGTTATACCGGCCTTATCCCAAGCCCGGACGACAGAGGATTGAAGTAACATCGACCGATGCGCAGTTTCGTTCTCCACCTGGTATCCGACTCGACCGGCGAGACCGTCAGCCTGATCGGCCGCGCCTGCCTGGTGCAGTTCGACGACATCGAGGTCGACGAGAAAATCTGGCCGATGGTGCGCAACGTCAACAAGGTGAACGAGGTGCTGGCGGCGGTCGAGAAGGAAGGCGGTTTCGTCCTCTATACCCTGGTCGACCGCGAGATCACGCGCCAGCTCGAAGACGGCTGTGCGCGGCTGCAGATTCCCTGCATTCCTGTGCTGGAGCCAATCGTCGCCGCCTTCGCCAAGTATCTCGGCAGCGAAATGCACGCCCGGCCCGGCCAGCAGCACGTCATGGATGCGGAATACTTCGCCCGCATCGAGGCCATGCAGTTCGCCCTTGCCCACGACGACGGCCAGTCGACCTGGGACCTGGAGGACGCCGACGTCATTCTGTTGGGCGTGTCGCGCACGTCGAAAACACCGACCTGCATCTATCTCGCCAATCGCGGCATCAAGGCCGCCAACGTGCCGATCGTGCCCGGCTGCCCGATCCCGGAGCAGATCTTCCAGGTCACCAAGCCGTTGATCGTCGGCCTCAACAAGGATCCCAAGCGCCTGGTCGAGATCCGGCGCCAGCGCCTGAAGTTGTTGGATCAGGACGAGGACACCGACTACGTCAATCTGGAGGCGGTCTCTCAGGAGATCAACGAGGCCCGGCGCCTATATGCCAAACACAGCTGGCCGACCATCAACGTCAGCCGCAAGTCGATCGAGGAAACCGCGGCGCAGATCATCTCGCTCTACCAGCGCCGCGCCGAAGACCGGGACTGAGCCGCCATGGCCGGCCTGATCCTGGCGTCGGGAAGCCAAGTCCGCCGCCGCCTGCTGGCCGATGCCGGCGTCGTCTTCACCGTCGAAGCGGCCGCGGTCGATGAGGCCGAAATCAAGAAACGATACCGAAACGAAGCCCGATCCGTGGAGGATACGGCGCTGGCGCTGGCCTACGCCAAGGCCCGCGCCGTGGCCGGACACAACAACGACGCGCACGTCATCGGCGCCGACCAGATGCTGGAACAGGACGGCCGCTGGTTCGACAAGCCGGCCAGTGTGGCGGACGCGCGGAAACACCTGCAGGCATTTTCCGGCCGAAGCCACCGGCTGATCACCGCGACCAGCGTCATCGCCGCCGACACCGAGGTCTGGCATAGCGTCGAGGTCGCCACGCTGCACGTGCGCCCGCTCTCCGATGGCTTCATCGACGGCTACCTCGCCGCCGTCGGCGACGACGCCTGTGCTTCGGTCGGCGCCTACCAGCTCGAATCGCTGGGCATTCAATTGTTCGAGCGGATCGATGGCGACTATTTTACCATTCTCGGCCTGCCGCTCGTCCCGCTGTTGGCTTTTTTACGCGGCCGTGGCCTTATGGCGTCGTGACGGTCGCGGAAAGACAATGACATGAGCTTATCGGGAAACGCATTGTTGGCAGGGGTGATGGGATGGCCGGTGCGCCATTCCCTGTCGCCGCGCCTGCACGGCTTTTGGCTCTCCGAACACGGCATCGACGGCGCCTATCTGCCGCTGGCCGTGAAACCCGACGATTTCATCGCCGCGCTGCGGGCGCTGCCGAAGCTCGGCTTCCGGGGCTGCAACGTCACCGTGCCGCACAAGGAAGCGGCCTTTGCCGCGGTCGACGAAAAGACCGAGATCGCCAAACGCCTGGGTGCCGTCAACACGGTGGTGGTCGGCGACGACGGCCGGCTGACGGGTGACAACACCGACGGCTTCGGTTTCATGGAAAACCTCAAGGCCGGCGCGCCCGGCCTCGCCATCGCCGGC
>JAYOXJ010000239.1:0-5951 GCA_038152725.1 Rhodospirillaceae bacterium | reverse complement strand
CAGCGAGCGGATGTGAATGTCGCGCTGCGGGAACGGGAAGTTGATGCCGCCGGCATGGAAGTCATCCCAGACGTTGAGCATGACCTGGCTCTGCACGTTGCCGAGACCGTTCTGCGGGTCGTTGACCCAGACGCGCAACTCCAAGTCGACGCTGTTGTCGCCGAACTTTCGCAGCTGGCACACCGGCGGCGGGCTGTCGAGTACGCGCGGCACGCGCTTCGCCGCCTCCACGGCCAGCGCGATGGCCTTGTGCACGTCGCAGCCATAGTCGACGCCGATCGGCATCTTCAGGCGTACCAGGTTGTTGGTATAGGACCAGTTCTCGACGCGCTGGGAGATCAGCTCCTCGTTCGGGATCAGGTGTTCGGTGCCGTCGCGGGTGATGACCGAGACGCATCGCGCGCCCAAGGAATTGATCCAGCCGTAAGTCTCGCCGATGGCGATGACGTCGCCTGGCTTCACGGAACGATCCATCAGCAAGATCAGCCCGCTGATCAGGTTGGAGAACACCTTCTGCAGGCCGAAACCTATGCCTAAGCCGACGGCGCCGGAGAACACCGCGAAGGCGGTCAAATCGATGCCGACCGCGTCCAGCCCCATGACCACGGCCAAGGTGTAGACGACGATCTTGAAGAGCTTGCCCAAGAGCACGCCTGCCGCCGGCGAGACGCCGGGCATGGCGGTGATACGGCGTTCCGCCAGGTTGGAGGCGAAACCGGCGAGCCACAGCAGCACGCCGACGGCGAGTATCGCCTTCAACACACCGAGCACCGAGATGCGGAAGGTGCCGAACTGCAGCGCCATGCCGTCGAGCACCGAGATGGTCGGGTCCAAGAGGCCGGTGATGTTGAGCGCGGCGAGCGTCCAGGCAGCGAATGCGATGGCGCGCGACCACTGACGTTCGCGGATGACGCCCGACGCGAGCCGGATCACCACCCAGGCGGTGAGCAGGCTGACGACCACGCCGATCAGGTGCTGCGGCCACTTGGCGTAGCTGGCGGCGACCGAGGTGAACCATTGGATCACCAGCCACAGGAACGGCATGGCGATGGGTTCGAGCGCGCCGGCAACCGGCCGGCCGAAACGCTGGTACCATTGTACCTGGATCGGCGTCGCCAGCCATTTCCTGAGCCGCGGGCCCAATGCCAGCGCGATCAGCAGTGCCGCGACGATGACCGCGAACTGCACCGCCGCGCCGAGCACGAAGACGTTGTCCCCGGCCCACTGCGTCCATTCGGCCAAGCGGGCCTGCAATTGTTCGAGGGTCGGCAGTTTCTCCACGCGCGCAAATCCTCCGACGGCTTGGGCCGTCCGATGATCTTAGCGGATGGATCGCGGCGGGGGAACCGGCGCCGGCGTCAGCGCTTTTCGCGGCGGTTGAGGAAGGCCAGGCGCTCCAGCATGTGGACGTCCTGCTCGTTCTTGAGCAGCGCGCCGTACAAGGGCGGGATCAGATCCTTCTGGTCGTCGGAACGGAGCGCCTCGGGCGGGATATCCTCGACCATGAGGAGCTTGATCCAATCCAGCAGTTCCGAGGTCGACGGCTTCTTCTTCAGCCCCGGCACGTCGCGGATGCCGTAGAACACGTTCATGGCTTCCGAGACCAGGCGCTTTTGGACGTCCGGGTAATGCACCTGGACGATCTCGCGCATGGTGTCCTGGTCGGGGAACGAGATGTAATGGAAGAAACAACGGCGCAGGAAGGCGTCCGGCAGTTCCTTCTCGTTGTTCGACGTGATGACGACGATCGGCCGGTGCGCCGCCTTGACGGTCTCCTTGGTCTCGTAGACGTGGAACTCCATGCGATCGATTTCGAGCAGCAGGTCGTTGGGGAACTCGATGTCGGCCTTGTCGATCTCGTCAATCAGCAGCACCGGGCGGACGTCGGAGGTGAACGCCTCCCACAGCCGGCCCTTGACGATGTAGTTGGCGATGTCGTGCACGCGCGCGTCGCCGAGCTGGCTGTCACGCAGCCGTGCCACCGCGTCGTATTCGTAGAGACCTTGCTGCGCCTTGGTCGTCGACTTGATGTGCCACTGCAACAGCGGCGCGCCGAGCGCACCGGCGATCTCGTGCGCCAGCACCGTCTTGCCGGTGCCGGGCTCGCCCTTGACCAGAAGCGGGCGCTCCAGCGCCACGGCGGCGTTGACGGCGATCTTGAGGTCCTCGGTGACGACGTAGTTGGCGGTGCCTTCGAAACGTTTGGTCATGATGCTCCCAATTCGGTCTTAATGGGTCTGGGCCGGGGTGCTGGGCGCGCTATTCGGCGCCGGCCGGCTGCGGTTTCGGGAAGCCGACCAACGCGACGTTGTCGGGTCCGGGATGGCGCGGCACCATCATCGCCAGCACCAGCGAGATGGCAGCCATGCCTGCTCCGGCCAGGAACACCATGGCCGACGACTGCACCCAGAGGAAGCCGAAAGCCGCCGGAATGACGATGGCGACGATGTGGCTGATGGTGAAGCTGACGCCCGACGAAGATGCGATGTCGCTGGGGTCGGCGATCTTCTGGAAGTAGGTCTTGATGGCGATGGCCATGGCGAAAAAGATGTGGTCGGCGATGTAGAGCGCGACGCCCATCCAGGCCTCGGAGGCGAAGGCGTAACCGGTGAAGACGCAGACCAGGCCGGTGTATTCGATCAGGAGCGCGCGGCGCTCGCCGAAGCGCGAGATCATCCGCCCGATCTTCGGCGCGAGATAGATGGTGGCGGCCATGTTGGCGAGGAACATCAGGCTCATCTGCGCGGCCGTGAAGCCGAACTTCTGCACCATCAGGAAACCGGCGAAGACGACGAAAATCTGGCGCCGCGCACCCGACATGAAGACCAGCGCATACCAGAGCCAGTAGCGGCCCCTGAGCACGATGGTGCGGGTCTGCTCGGCGCCCGTCTTCACTTCCGGATAAGCGATCCAGCAGTAGAGCGCGACCGCGACGGTGACGCCGCCGCCGATGAGATAGACCCACTTGAGCTCGAAGCCGCCCATGTCGAGGGCGAGATAGATCAGCCCGAACGAGATCAGCGCCGCGAACGAGCGCGCCGAGACGATGCGCCCGAGCGTCTCCGGCGCCTTCTCCTTCGACACCCACTGCAGCGTCAGCGACTGGTGCAGCGATTCGAAGTAGTGAAAGCCGATCGACATCACCATGGTGGTCAGCATCAGGCCCCAGAAGCTGGGCATCAGGCCGGTGACGGCGGTGCCGATGCCCAAAAACATCAGCGACAGGATTGTGAGCGGCTGCTGGCGGAAGAACAGCATCAGGAAGACGACGGTGAACGACAGGAACCCCGGCACTTCCCGCCAGCTCTGCAGGAAGCCGATCTTGACGCCGTCGAAGCCGGCCTGCTCGACGGCGAAATTGTTCAACAGCGCCTGCCACGTCGAGAACGACAGCGGCATGGCGATCGCCATTAGGATCAGCAGCGCTTCAGGCGAACGCCAGTCGAAACCTTCAGGCAGAAGCTTGCGCATGAGGTGGAATTGCTCCGCAGGAAAATTAAGCGTTTCAAGGTGGCGCGGGCAACGGCGCCGGTCAAGATGCCAGTACGAAAAGCCTCAGGCGGCGCCGAGCGCGGCGCGAATGGCGTCGAGCGCGGCCTGTCCCGCGGCCGCGTTGGGGCCCCCGGCCTGGGCCATGTCGGGACGGCCGCCGCCGCCCTTGCCGCCGAGTGCCTCGGAACCGACGCGCACCAGATCGACGGCGCTGATGCGTGCCGTCAGGTCCTCGGTGACGCCGACCACGATGGAGGCCTTTCCTTCGGCGCTGGAAACGACGGCGACGACGCCGGAACCGAGTTGCTTCTTCAGGTCGTCCGCCAGGTTCTTCAGATCCTTCGCCGGCACGTCCTCGACCAGCTTGGGCGCATACTTGAGCCCGCCGACATCCTGGGTCTCGGCGGCGGCACCGCCGCCACCGGTAGCGAGCTTGCGGCGCGCCTCGGCCAGTTCGCGCTCCAACTTGCGGCGTTCCTCGATCAGCGTAGAGACGCGGACCGGAACGTCCTCGGGACGCGATTTAAGCAGTGCGGCGGCGGCGTTCAAGGACGCCTCGACCTCGTCGAAATGCTTCATGGCGCCGCGGCCGGTGAGCGCCTCGATGCGCCGGACACCGGCGGCGACGGCGCTTTCGGAGACGATCTTGAACGGGCCGATGTCGCCGGTGCGTTTGACGTGGGTGCCGCCGCAAAGCTCGGTCGAGTAGGTCTTGCCGCCGCGTTCGATGCTGCCCATGGAGACGACGCGGACCTCGTCGCCGTACTTCTCGCCGAACAGCGCCATGGCGCCGGCCTCGACGGCGGCGGCCGGCTCCATCAGCCGGGTGGTGACTGCCGTGTTCTCGGCGACGCGCGCGTTGACCTGGGCCTCGACTTGGATCAGTTCGTCGGTATCGATCGCCTTCGGGTGCGAGATGTCGAATCGCAACCGGTCCGGCGCCACCAGCGAGCCCTTCTGGGTGACGTGGTCGCCGAGCTTGCGGCGCAGCGCCTCGTGCAGCAGGTGCGTCGCCGAATGGTTGGCGCGGAGATCCGAGCGGCGCGCGTGATCGACCTTGAGTTCGACCTCGTCGCCGACCTTGATTTCCTTTTCCGCCGTCACCGCATGGACGTGCAGCGCGCCGACCCGCTTTTGCGTGTCGGTAACGCGCGCTGCCAAGCCGTCGGCATGGATTTCGCCCATGTCGCCCATCTGGCCGCCCGACTCGCCGTAGAACGGCGTCTGGTTGAGGAGCGCGAAGCCCGCCTCGCCTGCGTTGAGCGCATCGACCTTTTGGCCTTCCTTGACCAGCGCGACGATCTTGCCCTCGGCGCTCTCGGTCTCGTAACCAAGGAAGTCAGTGGCGCCGAGTTCGTCCTTCAAGTCGAACCAGAGCGCGTCCTCGGCGGCGTCGCCGGAGCCGGCCCAGGCCTTGCGCGCCTCGGCGCGCTGGCGCTCCATGGCGGCGTCGAAGGCAGTGGTGTCGACCTTGATGCCGCGCGGCCTGAGCGCGTCCTGCGTCAGATCGAGCGGGAAACCGTAGGTGTCGTAGAGCTTGAAGGCGGTCTCGCCATCGAGTTCGCCGCCGTCACCCAAGCCGTCGGTGGCCTCGTCGAGCAGCTTGAGGCCGCGGTCGAGCAGCTTCTTGAAGCGCGTCTCCTCGAGCTTCAGCGTCTCGGTGACCAGCGCCTCCGCGCGGCGCAGTTCCGGGAAGGCGGCGCCCATCTCGCCGACCAGCGCCGGCACCAGCTTGAACAGCAGCGGGTCCTGGCAGCCCATCATGTGGGCGTGGCGCATGGCGCGCCTCATAATACGTCGCAGCACGTAGCCGCGGCCCTCGTTCGACGGCAGCACGCCGTCACTGATGAGGAAGGAGCACGACCGCAAATGGTCGGCGATGACCCGGTGCGAGACGCGGTGCGCGCCCTCGGCCTCCGTTCCGGAGAACTCGGCCGACGCGCGGATCAGCACCTGCATCATGTCGGTCTGGTAGTTGTCGTGGGTGCCCTGCATGACGGCGGCGATGCGCTCCAGCCCCATGCCGGTGTCGATGGAGGGCTTGGGCAGTTCGATGCGCTCGTCCGGCGTCACCTGCTCGAACTGCATGAAGACCAGGTTCCAGATCTCGATGAAGCGGTCGCCGTCCTGGTCGGGCGAGCCCGGAGGTCCGCCCGGGATTTTGTCACCGTGATCGTAGAAGATTTCCGAGCACGGCCCGCACGGCCCGGTGTCGCCCATGGCCCAGAAGTTGTCCGACGTCGGGATGCGGATGATCTTCTCGTCCGAAAGGCCGGCGATCTTCCGCCACAGCGCCGCCGCGTCCTCGTCGGACGAGTGCACGGTGACCAAAAGCTTGTCGGTCGGCAGCCCGAACTCCTTGGTGACCAGGTTCCAGGCGAGCTCGATGGCGAGGTCCTTGAAGTAGTCGCCGAAGGAGAAGTTGCCGAGCATCTCGAAGAAGGTGTGGTGGCGCGCGG
>JAYOXJ010000238.1:0-5953 GCA_038152725.1 Rhodospirillaceae bacterium | reverse complement strand
GCCTTGGGGAAGGCGCGGTCGAGATCCGCCTGCCACGACTCCAGCGACCGGCCGGCCGGCAGTACCACGCGGGTGTGATAGCGGATCTGGCTGCCCGGCTTGACCAGACCGGTGGCGCCGAGTGCCGCGCGCGCCACCATCAGCCTGGGCCCGAAGCTGAACAGGCTCGCCACCCGGTCGGGCTCGGCCCCGACGCGGGCGCGAAGTTCGAACTCGGCATCGCCGACGGCGATCCGCGCCCCCAATTCGACGTTTAAGCGCGTGAGCAGGTTGGCGTCGGCGACCGCGCCCCAGACACCGTCCTTCTCGGCCAACAGTTCGGCCAGGGGCCGATCCGGCCGGGCGACAAAACGGCCGGCCAGCGGGTAGGCATAGTCGACGGCCTTGAGTTCGACCAGCGCGCGCGTGTCGCGGCGGTCCGCCGGCCGCGCCATGGCGCGCATCTCGATCAGCTCCGAGGTCGCGCCGGCGTTCGCCTTGAGCCAGGCGCGTTCGGCGTCGCCGGCGTCGCGGTGCATCAGGCGCAGATCGACATCGCCGCCGAGCAGACGCCTGCCGTCGGCTTCGAGCCCGGCCTTGATAGCCGCGTTGATCGAGCCGACGCCGGCGATGGCGGCGACGCCGAGAAACAGACTCGCCAGGAGAACCCCGAATCCCATGAGGCCGCCGCGCATCTCGCGGCCGAGCAGGCGGAGCGTCAGCGCAACTTCGCTCACGAGCGCAGGGTCTCGTCGGCGGCGACACGGCCGTCGGCGATGCGCACGATGCGCCGGCAGCGCGCCGCCAGGTCGGGCGCATGCGTGACCAGCACCAGGGTGGTGCCGCGTTGCTGTTGCAGGCGGAATAGCGCCTCCATCACCGTCTCGCCGGTGGCCTGGTCGAGGCTGCCGGTCGGCTCGTCTGCGAGCAGGATGGCGGGCTGGGCTGCAAAAGCACGGGCCAGCGCAACGCGCTGCTGCTCGCCGCCGGAAAGCTGGCCCGGGTAATGTTTGATACGTTCGGCGAGGCCGACCTCGGCCAGTGCCGCGGCGGCGGCGTCGAAGGCGTCCGCGCGGCCGGCGAACTCGAGCGGCAGGGCGGCGTTCTCCAGCGCCGTCATGGTCGGCACCAGATGGAACGACTGGAACACGATGCCGACGTTGTCGCGGCGAAACCGCGCCAGTGCGTCTTCGTCCATGTCGCCGAGGCTCTGGCCGCCGACCCGCACCAGTCCCGACGTCGCCGCCTCGAGGCCGGCGATCACCATCAGCAGCGACGTCTTACCCGAGCCGGACGGCCCGACGATGCCGACCGTCTCGCCCTTGGTGACGTTGAGATCGACGCCGCGCAATACAGCCACGGGGCCGGCATCGCTTTGCAGCGTCAGCTGGAGATCGGCAATTTCGATTGCCGTTGCGGGTTGGGGATTGCTATCCATCGACCCATGAATGTGAGGTCGAAGTCCGCCCGACGCAAGGTTTCGCGCCCGGCTTTCCGGAGGATATGGCTCGGAATCGTCCTGCTGGCCCTGCTGTTCGGGGTGCCGCAGGCCGCCGCCGACGGCCCCGTTCGCATCCTGGTGCTCGGCGACAGCCTGAGCGCGGGCTACGGATTACCGGCCGGCGCGTCCTTTCCCGCCCAGCTGGAGCGCGCCCTCAACGAAAGCGGCGTTGCCGCCAAGGTGATCAATTCCGGCGTTTCTGGCGACACATCGGCCGGCGGCCGTGCGCGGCTGGCCTGGGCCCTGGGCGACAAGCCGCAGGCGATGATCGTCGAGCTCGGCGCCAACGACGGGCTGCGCGGCCTCGACCCGGCGAAGACCGAAGCCAACCTGGACGCGATCGTTACGGCCGCGAAAAAGGCCGGCGTGCGCGTGCTGTTGAGCGGCATGAAGGCGCCGCCCAATCTGGGCGCGGAGTACGGATCGGAATTCGACGCGCTCTATCCGCGATTGGCCGATAAGCACGGCGTGCTGTTCGATCCGTTCTTTCTCGAAGGCGTCGCCGCCAGGCCCGAGCTCAACCAGCCCGACGGCATCCATCCCAACGCCGAAGGAGTCGCGGTCATCGTCCGGCGCATGCTGCCCTTGGTGCGGAGACTCGCCCAGGACGCCGTGAAACCGCTATGATGCGGAAATGAGTTCCACCACCCCCGAAACCGGCCCGTTCCGCGTCGCCATCACCGGCGGCGACAGTTGGGCGGCCGCCGCCAAGGAATTGGAGACCGGCCTTGCCGGCCTCGAACCCCGTCCCGGTCGCCAGTACCTTGGCTTCCTTTACGTCACCGATGCGCTGGCCGAGGACTTCGGCTCGATCGTCAGCTATCTCCGCCAGAAGACCGGCGTGCATCATTGGATCGGCAGCGTCGGCATGGGCATCGCCGCCGTCGCGCCCGACGCCGACGGCCGATGGGACGGTCGCGAATGGTTCGGCCGGCCGGGCGCCGCCGCCCTGGTCGCCGATTTCCCGCGCGATGGCTTTCGCGTGCTGCCCAGGCTGGGGCGCGGAGTCGACGAGATCGGAACGGAGATGCGCGGCTGGATGGCCTCGGCGACGCCGCCGTTCGGCATCGTCCACGGCGATCCCATGAACGGCGCGGTGCCGGACCTCGTCGAGGCGCTGGCCCGCGAAATGGAAAATGCCCAGCTCGAGGTGCCCGGCTTCCTGGTCGGCGGCCTGACGTCTTCGATGGGCGCGCACTACCAGCTCGCCGACGACGTCGTCGGCGGTGGCCTCTCGGGCGCCTTGTTCGCACCCGGCGTCGAGGTCGCCACCGGCCTCTCGCAGGGCTGCCAGCCGCTCGGTCCGGTTCATCGCATCACCGACTGCATGGAGAACGTGGTGATGACGCTCGATGGCGAGCCTGCGCTCGATGTCTTCAAGCGCGATGTCGGCGAACTCCTGGCGCGCGACTTGGCCCGCGTCGCCGGCTACATCCACGCCGCCTTTCCGGTCACCGGTTCGGATACCGGCGATTACGTGGTCCGCAATCTGATGGGCATCGATCCCGAACACCGCTGGCTCGCCGTCGGCGGTATGGTCTCGAACGGCGACGGTGTGTTGTTCGTGCGCCGCGATCCGGCCGGCGCAGAGGCCGATCTTGTGCACATGGTCGAGAGCCTGAAGGCGCGTGCGCCCGGACCGGTGCGGGGTGCCGTCTACTTCTCCTGCGTCGCGCGCGGGCCCGGCATGTTCGGCGCAGAGGGCCGCGAGACCGAACTGATCCACGAGATTCTGGGTGACATCCCGCTGGTCGGATTCTTCGGCCAGGGCGAGATTTCCAACACCCGGCTCTACGGCTACACCGGCGTTTTGACGCTGTTTCTCTAGGTTTTGCCGGCGCTCCAAGCGCCGCCCGGCGGATTTGCTATTGCCCCCGGGGATGCTTGGCGCTATCAGGCGGAGGAAGCTGAATGCACCTCCCCGCCGTCCCGGCGGGATCGTTCGCGAGGTTCCGGCCATGCGTCTGTTCGTCGGCATCGCGTTGCCACCCGACATCCGAATGGCTCTCGGCACGCTCTGTTCCGGGCTCTCCGGCGCGCGCTGGGCGAAGCCGGAAAGCATGCACGTGACGCTGCGTTTCGTAGGCGAGGCCGGACTCGGCGCCGCGCACGACCTGGACGCCGCGCTCAGCGACGTACGCGTGCCGGCGTTCGAGATGCGGTTCTCGGGCATCGGCGACTTTTCCCAGAAATCGCGGCTCAAGGCGCTGTGGGCCGGCGTCGCCGCCAACCCCGCGCTCGCCCTGCTGCAGGGCAAGGTCGAGAAGGCGGTGCAGCGCGCTGGCTTCCCGCCCGACGGACGCAAGTTCACGCCGCATATGACGCTGGCGCGCTTCAAGGGCCAGCGCGTCGATCTCGGCCACTACCTGGAGGCCAACGGCGCCTTTTCGACCGAACCCTTCCTGGTCGAGAGCTTCACGCTGTTCCAGAGCCATCTCGGCCACGGCGGTTCGCACTACGAAGTGCTCAACGAATACCCGCTGCCGGCGGCTTTATGACGCATCCCTACCTGAACCTGTTCCGGCCGATCCGCGTCGGCCACCTGGAACTCGCCAATCGCATATTGATGGGCTCCATGCATACCGGCCTCGAGGACTTGGCCGGACTCGAGCGGCTGGCGGCGTTTCTGGGCGCGCGCGCGAACGGGGGCGCGGCGCTGATCGTCACCGGCGGCTTCTCGCCGATCGCGGCGGGGCGGCTCAAGGACGGTGCCGCGAGCTTCGATCATGCCGGTCAGGTCGCCGATCATTGCCGCGTTACCGAAGCCGTCCATGCCGGTGGCGGGCGGGTTTTGCTGCAGGTCCTTCACGCCGGCCGCTACGGCTATCACGCCGATATCGTCGCACCTTCCGCCATCAAGGCGCCAATTGCGCCGCAGGTGCCGCGCGAGATGACCGAGGCCGACATCGACGCCACCGTTCAGGCTTTCGCGAATACGGCCCGGCTCGCCAAAGAGGCCGGCTACGACGGCGTCGAGATCATGGGCTCGGAAGGCTATCTCCTGACCCAGTTTCTGGCGCCCCGCACCAACCGGCGGACCGACCGATGGGGTGGTCCGCTCGAGAACCGCATGCGCTTGCCGCTCGGCGTGGTGCGCGCCGTGCGCGCCGCCGCCGGTGCCGACTTCGTCATCATGTACCGCATCTCGGTGCTGGATCTGGTCGAGGACGCACCGACACCTGACGAGACGCTCGTCTTCGCCCGCGAACTCGAGGCCGCCGGCGTCGACGTGCTCAACAGCGGCATCGGCTGGCACGAGGCGCCGGTGCCGACCATCGCGCAGGCCGTTCCGCCGGCCGCCTTCGCCGCCGACACGGCGCGGATCAAGGCGGCCGTCACCATTCCGGTGGTGGCGTCGAACCGCATCAACACGCCGGAGATCGCCGAAGCCGTCCTCGCCGCCGGCGACGCTGACATGGTCTCGCTGGCGCGGCCCTTCCTCGCCGACGCCGATTTTGTCGCCAAGGCCGATGCCGGGCGGGCGGACGCCATCAACACCTGCATCGCCTGCAACCAGTCGTGCCTGGACCATTACTTCACAGGCAAGGTGACGAGCTGCCTGGTCAATCCGTTCGCCTGCTACGAGACTGAGCTGGTGGCGGTGCCGGCAGCCATTCCGAAACGCATTGCCGTCGTCGGCGCCGGACCGGGCGGATTGGCGGCTGCGGCTACAGCGGCCACGCGCGGCCACGCGGTGACGCTCTTCGAGGCGGCGGACAGACTAGGCGGCCAGTTCAACCTTGCCATGCGGGTGCCGGGGAAGGCCGTCTTCGCCGAGACGATCCGGTATTTTCGAAACCGCTTAGATGAGGCCGGCGTCGATGTCCGCCTGAACGCGCGAGCGGACGGTGCGGCGCTGGCGGCGGCCGGGTTCGATGCGGTGGTGCTGGCCAGTGGCATCGCGCCCAGACGTCCCGACATTCCGGGCATCGACAACGGCGCGAACGTCGCCGGTTACGTCGACGTGCTCTCCGGCCGTGTCGAGCCTAAGGGCCGCATCCTCATCATCGGCGGCGGCGGCATCGCCTTCGACACCGCGCTTTATCTTTTGGAGGCGGGCGACCCGAGCTTTACCGATCCGACCGCCTTCCGT
This sequence comes from Rhodospirillaceae bacterium, assembly GCA_038152725.1. Lineage (GTDB taxonomy): Bacteria > Pseudomonadota > Alphaproteobacteria > Rhodospirillales > Casp-alpha2 > TMED8. Next base: position 380 of record JAYOXJ010000238.1, on the reverse strand, counting down.
ACCGCCTGGATCGACAGCGGCACGGCGACGCCGGCGCGTCTTGACGGTGGTTCGGAGATCACCATGGTGCAACGCTCGCAGGGGCCCATGGGCAAGGCGCTCGGCAAGTCCACGGGCTGGATCCACCGCGCCGTGCTGCGCCGCCACGGCGTGCGGCAGATTACCGCCGCGCAGTATCTGGGTATCGATGGCAATGGCCTCCACATCGAAGTTGAGGGCAGGCGCGAATGCCTGGGCGCCGACTGGGTCGTCGTCTGTGCCGGCCAGGAGTCCTTGGCCGATCTGGCGCCGCCGCTCATCGAAGCCGGTATCGAGGTTCACACGATTGGCGGCGCCAAGGAATCCGCCGGCCTGGACGCGGCCCGCGCCATTCGCGAGGG
>JAYOXJ010000237.1:2165-5972 GCA_038152725.1 Rhodospirillaceae bacterium | reverse complement strand
CACCTTCGCCCTGATCGTGCCGAACAACGACGGCAGCGGCATTATCGAAGCCGTCGGCGACGGCGTCGATGCCGCGCGCATCGGCGAGCGCGTCTGGATTTTCGGTGCCCAGGCGGGCCGACCGCTCGGCACCGCCGCCGACTTCTGTGTTGTCCCCGCGCGCCAAGCGCGTCACCTGCCCGACAATCTTTCCTTCGACGAAGGGGCCTGTCTCGGCGTGCCAGCGGTGACCGCGCACCGCGGCTGCTTCGCCGACGGCCCGATCGAGGGAAAGTGGCTGTTGATCACCGGCGGTACCGGACGGGTCGGACGCTACGCCGTACAGATGGCCAAGCTGGCCGGCGCCAAGGTCATCGCCACCGCCGGCTCGCCGGCCAAGGCCGCCGACCTCGCCAAGCTCGGCGCCGATCATGTCGTCAACTACCGCAACGAGGATCTGGTCGCCGCGGTCAAGGACATCACCGACGGCGTCGGCGTCGACCGCTTCATCGACGTCGCCTTCGGCGTCAACATCGGCAAGGTTCCGGATTTGGTGCGCGCCAACGGAGTCGTCACCAGCTACGGCTCCGATGCGGTGGCCAAACCTGAAGTGCCGTTCCTGGCGTTGATGTACGCCAACATCCTGGTGCGGCCGTTCGCCATCTTCGCCATGCCGAGGGAAGCACAAGATGCCGCCTTCGCCGACATCGAGGCGTGGTGTGCCAAGGGGGCGCTCGACCACGCCATCGCCACGCGGTTCGAATTCGCCGAATTGCCGGCCGCGCACAAGGCCATCGAGTCCGGCGATTTGACCGGCTGCTGCCTGGTCAACGTTGCCGACACCTAAGCCCTAATATCCGAGCAGTTTCAGAAGCTCGCCAGCCTGGCGGTTGAAGTGGCCCTTGGCAGCGTCGTCGAAGCTACGCTGCCAGGAGCCCGGCTCGAGATCGAGCGGCGCGATATCCCAGGCGGTGCCGGTACAGGCCTTGAGCCAATCCTGGTCGATGCCGACACCGACGAAATTGAACAATCGTTCCGCCACGCCTTCCGGGTCCTCGACGATGTCTTCGGCGCGCACATCCAGGCAGCTTTCAGGACGGTAGCGGCGGAATCGCCGTGCGCCGTCGATGGCGCGGTTCCAGTTGCCGGCAAAGACCTCGGCATAGTCGGCGAACGTCGGGTAGGTGCGCGGGAATTCGCCCCGCGACATACCGATATTGAATTCCCAGGAGGCCAGGGCCTCGTCACGGCCGTCTCTGTATATGTGAATGACGCGGGCGTCGGGCAGGATCCGGCCCAGAATATCGAGCGCGGCGACGTGTTCCGGCGTTTTCTCGACGATCACCGCCGGCGGCGTTTCGGCTTTGGCGATCCAGCGCCGGAACATCAGCCCGACGGCAGTGCGCAGCAAATGGTCGATATCACCGTATTCCAGCCCGGCGGCATTAGCGGGAAGCCCCGCCGCACGCAGCCGATTCGAGATTTTGTCGCACTGCTTGTTGTAATTGCCGAGTGCCTCGCCGACGGCAGGGAACAAAATGTCGCTCAAATGCGCCTCGCCGCGCGCGCAGACATAGGGGTGGGTATCGAGGCATTGCTGCACCCAGGCGGTGCCCCAGCGCGTCGCGCCGACAAGGAAAACCACGCCGCCCGCGAGGGCGTCGGCGAGTTCGGCCTGGACCTCCCGGAAATCGCTCATGCGCCTGCTCTGCGTGACGTCGCCATGGGTCAGACTTTATGGGCAAACCGGCCCCCGTTCCAGGCTTGCTTGGGGCGCGGTGCGCACCTATAGTGCGGCCCATGCAAGACGGCATTTCGGATCGTATTCCATTTCCCCATCGCCATTTACTCGGCATCGAAGGCCTTTCTCCCGACGAAATCACCGTTCTCCTCGACCGCTCCGAGAGCTACGTCGAACAGAACCGCCAGGCCGACAAGAAGAAGTCGCTGCTGCGCGGTCGCACCATCATCAACCTGTTCTTCGAGAACTCGACCCGCACCCGGACTTCGTTCGAACTGGCCGGCAAGCGCCTCGGCGGTGACGTCATCAACATGTCGGTCTCGACCAGTTCGATCAAAAAGGGCGAGACCCTGATCGACACCGCGATGACGCTAAACGCCATGCACCCGGACGTGCTGGTGGTGCGTCACCCCAACTCCGGCGCGGTCAAGCTGCTCTCGGAAAAGGTCAACTGCGCCGTGATCAACGGCGGCGACGGCAGCCACGAACACCCGACCCAGGCGCTTCTGGACGCGCTCACCATCCGCCGCCGGCGCGGCACACTGCAGGGCCTCCTGGTCGCCATCTGCGGCGACATCCTGCACTCGCGCGTGGCGCGCTCGAACATCCATCTGCTGCTGGCCATGGGCGCGCGCGTGCGTTTGATCGCGCCGGCGACCCTGATCCCGCTCGGCATCGAGCGCCTTGGCTGCGAGGTCTTCCACGACATGGCCGAGGGCCTCAAGGACTGCGACATCGTGATGATGCTGCGGCTCCAGCAGGAGCGCATGCACGGCGCCTTCTTCCCGTCCGTCCGCGAGTACTTCACCTTCTTCGGCCTCGATTACGCAAAACTCGCCAACGCCAAGGCCGACGCGCTGATCATGCATCCGGGCCCGATGAACCGGGGCGTCGAAATCGACGCCGAGGTCGCCGACGATTTCGGCCGCAGCGTCATCCGCGAGCAGGTCGAAATGGGCGTCGCCGTGCGCATGGCCTGCCTCGAGATTCTGACCGAGAACCTCGACCGGCCCGAATTGAGGAACCTCTGACATGGCCGTCACCGACGACCGCCCGCCGCTGACGGCCTACGTCAACGCGCGCCTGCTCGACCCGGCCAGCGGCATCGACGCGCCGGGCGGCGTGCTGCCCGACGGCGAAAAGATCGTCGAGGCCGGCGCCGGCCTCTTCACCAAGGGTAAACCCAAGGGCACCCAGGTGGTCGACTGCAAGGGGGCCTGTCTCGCCCCCGGCTTGGTCGACATCCGCATGCATACCGGCGAGCCCGGTTTCGAACATAAGGAAACACTGGCCACGGCGGGACGCGCCGCGGTTGCCGGCGGCGTCACCTCGATGGTCTGCCTGCCCAACACAGAGCCGGTCATCGACGACATGTCGACGGTCGAGTTCGTCGCCCGACGCGCACGCAAGCACGGCCTCGCCAAGGTCTACTGCTACGGCTCCGTGACCAAGGGCATGAAGGGCGCGGAACTCACCGAAATGGGCATGCTGGCGCAATCCGGCGCCGTCGCCTTCACCGATGGCGTGCATGCCGTCGCCGACGCCATGGTCATGCGCCGCGCGCTCGACTATGCCGGCACCTTCGGCTTCCTCATCGTGCAGCATCCGGAAGAGCCGTCGCTGGCGAAGGGCGGCATGATGAACGCCGGCGAAACGGCGACGCGTTTGGGCCTTGCCGGCATTCCGGCGTTGGCAGAGGCGATCATGGTCGAACGCGACATCCGGCTGGTCGAGATGAGCCGCGGCCGGCTGCATTTCGCGCATCTCTCGACCGCCGCCGCCATCGATGCCGTACGCCGCGCCAAACAGGCCGGGCTCCGCGTTACCTGCGACACCGCGCCGCCCTATTTCGCGCTCAACGAGCTAGCCGTCGGCGACTACCGCACCTTCGCCAAGCTGTCGCCGCCGCTGCGCGTCGAAGCCGACCGCCAGGCGGTAATCAAGGGCCTGCAGGACGGCACCATCGATGCCATCGCCTCCGACCACATGCCCGAGGACGAGGAATCGAAGCGGCTTCCCTTCGCCGAAGCCGCCTTCGGCGGCACCGGCCTGGAGACGCTGCTGCCGGTGACGCTGGAACTACTTCA
>JAYOXJ010000237.1:0-2155 GCA_038152725.1 Rhodospirillaceae bacterium | reverse complement strand
GAAAGTGACCGAGGAGCGGCTGCATTCCAAATCCAAGAACTCCCCTTTCGATGGCCGCCCGGTGCAGGGCCGGGTGCTGCGCACCGTCGTCGACGGCCGCGCTGTCTTCGTCGCCGACGGGATCTGAGGCGTGAACGCGCTTCACGCGTACGCGGCGCTGCTCGGTTATCTTCTCGGCTCCGTGCCGTTCGGTCTGGTGTTCACACGGATGGCCGGCCTCGGCGATATCCGCAAGATCGGCTCCGGCAATATCGGAGCCACCAATGTGTTGCGCACCGGCAACAAGTTCCTCGCCTTCCTGACGCTGATCTGCGACTCGGGCAAGGGCGCTGCCGCCGCCGTGCTGGCGGCGCATCTATGGGGTGTGGAGGCCGGCTTGGTCGCTGGTTTCGCCGCCGTCGTCGGCCACAACTTCCCGGTCTGGCTCAAGTTCAAGGGCGGCAAGGGTGTCGCCACCACACTGGGCGTGCTGTTAGAGAGCGCTTGGCCTGTCGGCGTCGCCGCCTGCGCGGTCTGGCTGTTGGTCGCGGGCGCGTTCCGCTATTCGTCGCTGGCGGCACTGGTGGCGCTGGCGTCATCGCCCGCCGTCGCCTATTGGATGGGGCTCAAGGGCGTCGCCGTCATGGCTGGCGGCTTGGCCGTGCTTGCCATCGTCCGCCATCACCAGAACATCGCCCGCCTGATGCGCGGCGAGGAAAGCCGCATCGGCGCTAAAAAGAAAACAGAACCCGATAGCGAGGTAACGCAACCATGAAACTCTACGATTACAAAATGGCGCCGAACCCGCGCCGGGTCCGTATCTTCGCCGCCGAAAAGGGCATCGAGTTGGAAATGATCGACGTCGACCTGGCCAAGCGCCAGCAGATGTCGGACCAGTTCAAGAAGGTCAATCCGCGCCTCGCCGTGCCGGCGCTCGAACTCGATGACGGCACTGTGTTGACAGAGAGCATCGCCATTTGCCGCTACTTCGAGGAAATCCAGCCGAAGCCGCCGCTGTTCGGCACCGGCGCCGTCGGCAAGGCGACGGTCGAGATGTGGCATCGGCGCATGGAACTCGAAGGTCTCGCCTGTGTTGCCGAGGCGGTACGCAATTCGGTCGAGTTCTTCAAGGGCCGTGCGCTCGCGGGGCCGTACGACTACGACCAGATTCCGGCACTTGCCGAGCGCGCCATGGTGCGGATCGACCATTTCTACGACATGCTCGACAAGCGCCTCACCGAGAGCGCCTTTATCGCCGGAGACGACTTCACCGTCGCCGATATCGCAGCGCTCTGCGCCATCGATTTCGCCCGCGTCGTCAAGAAGCGCCCGGCCGACAACCAGGCCGCGCTCAAGCGCTGGCACGCCGCCGTTTCCGCCCGCCCCAGCGCGACCGCCTGATTTCCGGAAAACCTCGTCATCGTTGACATCCGATTGGGCTTGCGCCAGACTACACTTTATGAGTGAAGAAATTATTTTTAATGTATCTGAAAAAGAGCGCACCGATCGCATCCGCCTGATTCGTACACCGCGCATCCATTCCGCCGACGCCGCACGGCGCGAACGTGACCAGACGGAACGGCTGGGCGCCGGCCTCGTCTTCCATGGCGAACCCGAATCCGGCCCTGCTGGCGCAAACCGACGATGCCCCAGCCTTTCTCACCGTTCGCGGCAACAAGGAAAAGCTCGCGGGCTACCCGATCGCCATGGTCGGTGCGCGCAACGCTTCGGCCAACGGGCAATACCTGGCTGAGACTTTGGCGCGCGATCTCGGCAATGCCGGAATGATAGTCGTATCGGGGCTGGCGCGCGGCATCGATGCAGCGGCGCACCGAGGTGCGCTCGCCACCGGCACCGTGGCGGTCATCGGCGGCGGCATCGACATCGCCTACCCGCGCGAGAACCGTCATCTTCAGGACGCCATCGCCGACACCGGGCTGCTCGTCACCGAGGCACGCCCCGGCGAGCAGCCGACCGCACGCCATTTTCCCCGCCGCAATCGGATCATCGCCGGCATGTCCGCCGGCGTCATCGTGGTCGAGGCGGCGCCACGCTCGGGCTCGCTGATTACCGCGCGGCTGGCCGGTGAATACGGGCGCGACGTTTTCGCCGTTCCCGGCGCCGCCCACGACCATCGCGGCCGCGGCTCCACTCAATTGCTGCGCGAGGGCGCAAT